>NZ_JBSIPA010000144.1:0-13490 GCF_053574605.1 Caballeronia sp. M23-90
TGGCGGGCACCTACAGGCGCTCGGTCAAGCAAGCGGAGGTCATGCACTTTCTCGCCGGCCGCGGACGTTTCACGGCAGACGGCGAAGACACCATCCACTTCCATGGGCTGCGCCACGGGCACGTATCCGTATTACCGGATGCCCGGCGGCGCGGCACGCATCACGTTGACCCAGGCAGGGCGCGCTACTGTCAGCATCGCCGCGCACGAGATGGGCATGGGTACATCGACCGCTCAGACGCAGGTGGCCGCCGACCGCCTTGGGTTGACCATGGACGATATCGACTTTGAATATGCCGACTCCAGGTTGCCGGGCGTGGTGCTGGCAGGCGGCTCGCAGCAGACGGCAGCGATCGGGGCCGCGGTGATTGCGGCGCATCACAAGCTCGTCAGGGAACTGCTCCGTTTCGCCGGCAACAGTTCGCCTCTATCCGGCCTGTTACCCGACGAGGTGGGCGGCCGCGACGGCGGTCTCTGTGCGCTGGAAGATGAAAGCCGCTTCGAGAGTTACGGCGCAATATTGGCTCGCGCGAAGCTCGACGAAGTCAGTGTCGAGGCAGAGGCGCCGATGCCGTTTGAACTGCAGCACTGGTCCATGCACAGCCACAGCGCGCTCTTCTGCGAGGTACGGGTCAATGCAATTACCGGCGAGACCCGGGTGAGCCGCTTCCTCGGTTCGTTCGATTGCGGACGGATCATCAACGCCAAGACCGCCGCCAGTCAGTTTCGCGGCGGCATCATCATGGGCCTCGGACTTGCACTGATGGAGGAAACCGAGTTCGACGAGAGAACCGGCCGGGTGATGAATCCATCGCTTGCCGACTATCACGTGCCGGTGCATCTCGACGTGCCGGAGATCGACATCATCTGGAGCGAGGAAGCCGATCCTCACACGCCAATGGGCGCCCGCGGCGTTGGCGAGATCGGCATAACGGGGGTGGGCGCCGCCGTCGCGAACGCGGTCTTCAATGCAACCGGCAAGCGCATTCGCGATCTTCCGATCACGCTGGACAAGGTGATGGGTTAGGTGCCGAGCGGGGCTAGAACTTCTGGCGGATTCCGGGCGCGTCATTGCTTTACGCGCCCGATATCTGCTTGATAAGATCAATCCCGGCGCGTCTTTGCGCCACCAACCTGATTACCCCCGAGAAACGCAAGAAGCTCCGCCGTGACTTCTCCCGGACACTCCTCCGGAAGAAGATGACCCGCGCGAAGTGCCTTGCCGCTGACATTGCTTGCCCAGCGCCGCCAGATGTCGAGCGGTGAGTGTTCCCCGCCGAACGAATCGGGCCACAAGGCAAGGACCGGACAGTTCAGCATGGTTCCGGCTGCACGATCGGCGGTGTCGTGCGCGAGATCCTCATGCGCGGCCGCTCGATAGTCTTCGCACATCGCACGTCGCACCGACGGGTTTCGAAAGGCCCGTCTGTAGGCGCTGAGGGCAACCGTATCGATATGATCGATTCCGCCTGCCATCCTGGCTAGAGCAGCATCGATAAACGCATCGGGATCAGCCGACAGCATCCGCTCCGGCAGATCGAACGGTTGCGCCAGCAGGAACCAGTGAAAATTGGCCAGCCCGAAGCGCATGTCGGCGGCGTCCCATGCATCGAGCGTCGGAACCACGGCGAGCGACGCATAGTGAGTCAAATGATCCCGATGATCCAGCGCCAGCCGGTATCCGGCCCGCGCCCCTCTGTCGTGGCCGACGACGGCAAACTCTGCGTGGCCGAGCTGTTTCATCATCGAGGTAAGTGCTTCGGCGACCCGGCGTTTGGTCCAGCGTGGAGTATCGGCGCCCGTCTTGCTGTCGCCATACCCGGGCAGATCCGGCGCAACGACAGTGAATGAACGCGCCAGTTGCGGAGCAATGTACCGCCATGCCAGATGCGTTTGCGGATACCCGTGCAGCAGAAGCACTGCCGGTCCCGAGCCACCGGTCACGCCGCTGAACGACACACCTCCCGCGTCGACTTGCAGACCGGACAATCCCGGGAAAGACTCAAGCGAATGGTGAGGGGGAAGTTCGTATGCCATATGTTCCTCACGTTTGCGGTGTCAAATCAGTGACGCGCGACGGTATCGACGAAAGCGGCCAGATCACGGTTGAACCTATCCGGCTCTTCGATAAAAGGCGCATGTCCCGAATTCGCGTACGACTTGATTTGAACCTGCGGATCGAGTTCCTTTGCCCGTGCAATCGCGCCTTTCGTATTCACCAGCGCGTCGCGTTCGCCATACAGCAGCAGGACGGGCACCGTGGTTTTGCTCAAACCGCCGGACGCATCGACCGTCATGGACTGGACTGCGCTCTGCATGGTCCACGACGCCATCGCCGCGTTGGCGAGCAGGCGCTCGGTTGTGGACCTGTCGGGCTGCGTGTGAAAACACAGGCTGAGGAAGGTGCGCTCGCCATCCAGATGGGTCTTCAAATCATGAGAAGTCATGTCGCGATAAACCTCCGGATGAGACACGATCTGGTCCGCTTTCAACTCGATCACACCATCCACATAAACCGCTCCGGCAATCTGGCTGTCGCCATATGCCGCCAGGTAATTCGATACGACCGCGCCACCCAGCGACCATCCGACGAGCACAGGACGGCTTGCATGCGACGCTTTGATCACTGTTGCAAGGTCGTCCGCCCAATGGCGTCCGTTGGAATACGCCTCGGCTTCAGTCGGCTTTCCGGACAGGCCGTGACCGCGCAAATCGTACGTGATGATGCGATACCGCTGGAGGTCGGCGCTGTCGACTTGTCCATTCCAGTTCAGGCGGCTGCCCAGCAAGCCGTGGATCAGCACGACAGGCGGCCCGGCCGGATCGCCTGACTCCTGGACGGCAAGGGTGACGCCGTCCGGCGCGGTGACCGAATAGTTTTTTGTATCTGCGATAGCGGCGGATGACATCGCAAGCGCGGCGACTGCTGCCAGCAGGGCGGAAAGCGTGTGACTAAAGAAGTTGCGCGACATTCGGGTTGCTCCATGATCGTTGACATGGGAGCACTTTGAACCCTTACACTGATGTGAGGGTCAAGCGAAAAGTGCTATGCTTTTTCCATGATCCAATCCATCGAACACGATCTGCTGGCCATTGGCGAACTCGCTCGCAAGACCGGCGCAAGCGTGCGTTCGATTCGCCATTACGACGAACATGGCCTCCTGACGTCGGTTCGCGCCAGCAATGGCTACAGGGCGTTCCCGCTTGCCGCCGTCACCCAGGTCAGGCAAATCCAGCGCATGATCGCGACGGGCTTCAGCCTCGCTGATATCCGCTCGTTTCCCGATTGCATGCGCATGATCGAAGGCGCGGGTTCATGCCCCGAGACCTCCGATGCCCAGCGCAAGCGACTGGCCTCGATCGAGCGCCAGATAGAAGACCTCGAACGACGTCGTACACGCCTGCTCAAGACACTGGCTGAAGGGGCCGTTCCACCTTTGGACTGATTTTCCCGGAGCGGAGGCGCAGCTCACGGTACTCTTCCGAGCGTCGACCAATTCAACCTTCCATGAAAACGCCGCGATGGGATATGTACTTGTTCTGCTCGTCGGCGTTGCTGCCGGCATGCTCAGCGGCATTATCGGCACCGGGTCGTCGATGATGCTCATGCCGGTTCTCGTCCTGTTCTTCGGGCCGCAGCAGGCCGTGCCGATCATGGCGATCGGAGCGGTGATGGGCAATCTCGGCAAGGTTGTCGCATGGTGGCGTGAAATCGACTGGAGGGCCTGCGCGGCTTATTGCACAACCGCAATCCCCGGCGCGGCGTTGGGCGTTCACACGCTGCTGGCGATCCCTGCGCGCATTGTCGATATTGCGCTCGGCGTTTTCTTCGTTGCGATGATTCCGACGCGGCGCTGGCTCGCGCGCCGCTCCATCAAATTCACCCTGTGGGATCTGGCATTGATCGGAGGCCCCGTCGGCTTTTTGACAGGGATTGTCGTGTCGACGGGTCCGATCACCGTTCCGGTGTTCACGTCGTATGGCCTCGAAAAAGGCGCCTTTCTCGCGACGGAAGCGACCGGATCGCTGGGGGTTTATGCGGCAAAGATCGCGGCGTTCAAGGAGTTCGGCGCGCTGCCGGTCGGAATCGTTGTAAAAGGTCTGGTGGCGGGCGCTGCACTGATGACAGGATCGTTTTTCGCCAAGTCTGTCGTGGTCCGGATGCAACCGTCCACGTTCAGGCTTCTTGTCGATGGACTGATGCTGTCATCAGGCATTTCGTTGCTCTGGGCGGCGGTCGGCCAATAGCTTTGACTGCACGTCGCATTCGGATTCAGCGCCGCGCCGATTCGGCCTTCGTAGCGTTATTGAATGCCAGACCGTGATCGGTCATGCGTTCGCTGGGCCCGTCCTTGACGAATGCGTCCTCGAATACCTGCCCGATGAGTCCGTCATAGTCGGCCGGGTGAGCATTCGCTACGGCGCGGAGCATTTGTATAAGCGCGTTGCCGTCCTCGAGATGAGACACGATCACTCTCGCGGTTCGTAACGAGATAGTTTCTTCCGACGGCGCATGACTCCCACCTTCTTCCAGCTTGAACGTGAACCGGTGGATTTCCTCATGCCCTTCGGGCAGTTGGTAGTGATCACAAATGGTAGCTTTCATGATGCTTATGCGGAGTGGACCTGCCTTGGACCAACAAAAATCGTTCCCGCTAGCCTCATTTCTGCCTCGTCAATCAACCCTTGTACCGTTTCGCAGTTTTGCTTTTAGCTACTCTTGAGATGACGCGCTTTTCTAGCCATCTCCGAAAGTTCCGATCATCCGGTCGACGAAACAACGCAGTTTCGGCGTCATCCGCCGGTCCGCTGCATAGAGCAGATGCATGGGGCGGGATGGCCCTTCGAAATCGGGCAACACCCGAATCAGCCGGCCTGCCGCCAGATCCTCGGCCACGGCATGCTCAGACCCGAGCACGATACTGAAACCGTCTCGGGCAGCGCTGTGAATGGCGCCCCAATCGTTGATACTCAAGCGGCTCCCAACGGTCGCCTCGACTTCGCGGCCGCCCTGCTGGAAGCGCCACCGATGGTTGAGGTCCGTTGGCCATGGAGCGAATAACACGCACTCATGGCGAGCCAAATCCGCGGGTTCCAGCGGCGTTCCATGTTCGCTCAGATAGGCCGGCGATGCGCAAGCGACCAAACGATATGGCTTTAGCGGACGCGCCACCATCGGCAGGTTTTCATCGATTGGCCCGATTCGCACGATGGCCTCGTAGCCTTCTTCGACAGGGTCCACCAGCCGGTCCGATAGCGTCAGTTCAAGTTCCACCTCCGGGAAATCTCGCAGGAACTGCGTCACCGCCGGTATCAGGCCATGACGACCGAAGGTCACCGGCGCACTGATGCGCAAGCGGCCTTGAGGCTTGACCTGAACGGCTTGGGCCAGGGCATCGGCTGCGTCCACTTCCGCCAGCACGGTCTGGCACCGCTCCAGATAGGCGCGGCCGAACTCCGTCAGGCTCTGTTTGCGGGTCGTCCGATTCAGCAAGCGGGTCGCAAGATGCTGTTCCAGGGCAGCGATATGCTTGGCGACCATTTGCGGCGACATGCCAAGCTTGTCGGCTGCAGCGGCGAATGACCCCGTCTGGGTTGCCTGTACGAAGACTGCCATGCTGGTGAGTCGATCGAGCACTGACAACTCCCAGTTGTGAAACCGGACACTGTACGCCTATTTATCATCCGTCAATAGTCAATTAAGGTGGATAGACTTACCCCGGACCTCCGGTTCGGGCGGACAGTCCACATTCCAAGGGGCTTTCGATATGCCGATATACATTACTCGAATGGAACATCCAGACGGCGACCGCTGGAACCAGCATGTTCTCGAACACGCTCTTTATCTCAAAGACTTGATCGCGCAGGGCCGGCTGCTGGCTTCCGGACCGCTCAAAGGAACGCCGTTGCGTGCAGGCTTTCTGATCATGCGGGCTGAGAATCGCGAGGAAGTGGAAGCGATGGTCAAGGGCGATCCGTTTTCCCGCGAAGACCTGATCTGCGGGCTTACGATTGAAGAGTGGGATCCCCTCTTCGGCATGCTGGTCGATCAATCCAGCAAGCAGCCGCCGCCCGAGTTGGCATCGCTGTTCTGACTCGCCTGGCCGTGTAGGCAAGCTTTATTGCGGCGCGGCAGCCGCCTAGTCAAGGAAGACATCATGCTTTATGAACTGATTACACTCTCCAGCCCACCGATGGAACAAGACGCGGTCTCTGCCAGTGCGCACAACTGGGTTCTGGATGGAGAAGGCCAGCTCCTGGGCGCCTGGCGCACGGAGATAGGGGAACTCTTCCAGATCAAGCTGCTGCGTGGCTTCGAGACCGCGGAGGCGCTTGAATGGGAACGGTTGCGCGCGCTGATGAGCGCCCGTCCATTCGGTGTCGGCGATCCATCGAGCCGGTTGATCACGGAGCAGTACGCGCGTTTCCCGTTTCTGCCCGACGTCGAGCATTCCTCATTCGGGCGATTCTATGAATTCCGGACTTACCATCTGAAGCCGGGTGGTCTGCCGCCAACTTTGGCGGGCTGGGAACAGGCGATCGGTCCGGCTCACGACTACACACGGCATCTGGTGATCAATATGTATGCGCTGGACGGCTCGCCCCGGATCACACATATTTGGGGATTCTCCAGCCTGGAGGAACGCGCTGCGCTGCGTGCACGCCATTACGCCGAAGGCCTGTGGCCACCGAAAGGCGGTCCGCAACAGATTGCAAGGGCGACATCGACGATCTGCATTCCGGAAGCGTACTCGCCGCTTGGCTGAGGCCGCCCGTATTGCTTTTTACTTGATACGGTGCGCGAATCAGAGGCGATCTGAAGCGTCGCCGAAGGATCGGCGAAGGGGGCATTCAATGCTTCATGCAAACGGGAGGGGGCGATTCGTGACATGCGGGGCCACGAGCTTTAATAGCCGTGGCCCGCGCAAAACAGCATCTCCGTATCAGGCGATTCGAGGCTCGTTCATGCGAGCCCGGAGCCGCCCTCTCAAAGTTGCATCAAACTTTTTCGACGGAAGCCTGATAGATCTCGTCGATGGCAGTCGCGAGCGTCTCGTCGAATTCACTGTCGCTCATTTGTTCCTTGAGCTCGTTGATCAAAGCCCGCGAGAAGCTGGCGATCATTCCATGATTCGAAGCAAGCCGTTCGCACGCATCGCTTCGCGCATAGCCTCCGGAAAGCGCAACCACCCGGGCGACGCGCGGGTGCTCGATCAGCGGACGATAAAAGTCCGCCACGTCCGGAATTGTCAGCTTGAGCATGACTTGACGATTTTCCGGCAACGCATCGAGGCCTTTGGTCAGTTCCGCGAGGAGGGTGGCTTCCGCTCCAGCCTTGTCCGGACTCTTGATCGAAATCTCGGGCTCCAGGATCGGAATGAGGCCGTGTGCGGAGATTTGCTCTCCCACCGCAAATTGTTGCTTGGCGATCGCAGCAATACCCGCTTGCGAATTCAGCTTGATGACTGAGCGCATCTTGGTGCCGCAGATACCGAGCTTCGCGGCCCGGGCGAGCAGCTCGTCAAGCCCGGGAATCGGCTTCATGAGTTGCACGCCGTCGGCTTCGTTTTCCAGGCCCTTGTCCACCTTCAGGAAGGGCACGACGCCACGCTCTTCCCACAAGAAGGTTGGAACGGGTTTGCCGAGCGCCTGTCCGTCCATGGTTGCTTCGAACAGGATGGCCCCGATGACCTTGTCCCCTGTAAAGGCGGGCGCGGTGATGATGCGCACCCGCATCTCGTGTATCAGTTTGAACATCTCGGCGTCACTGCTGTAGGCAGTCTCCGGGATGCCGTATAGCTTCAGGGCGCCGGGTGTGGACCCGCCGCTCTGGTCCAGGGCCGCGAAAAAGCCCTGCTTTTCACGTACTTGCGCCAACATTTTTTCATTTGCCACGATCGCCTTCCTCTCTAGACAACGGAATATCGAACCAGCACGTCTGGTCGGGACACATTGCATTTAACACGTTCAGGTATCGATGTTAATGCATATGCCGGAACAACGAAAAGCGGTCGGCGACGTTGCCTCACGCCGATCCGACGAAGTCAGGCCGATTACGCCAGCATTTAGCAACTTCGATCAATGTCATCGGAGCAAGTGCTGGGCCGTAAGCGGCCACCGCCCTTACAACGGATTCTCGATCGACTTCTGGACATGGGCGACGAAATTGTCCACTACCGGATCGCTACGCATGGTGTTCCACGCAAGACCGACTTGCCATCTGGTCTGGCTGTCATGCAAGGCAATGATGGTCGCGTCGCGCAGTAGATATTGCGCACCTGAGGGCAGGAATGCCGCGCCCACACCTGCTGCAACGGCTGCAAGAACAGACTGGATGTCATCGGCCCGCTGGATCACGCGCGGAATGAAATTGCGACTTGCGCACCATTGTTCGATTTGCGCGGCGAGTCCGGGACCAATACCGCGTGAAAGGGCGACAATGCCCAGCGCATTGAGCTTGTTCAGGTCCGCCGGCAAGCGCTTCCACCTCGCGTGCTCCGGAACGGCGAGGATCAGGGATTCGGCCAGCACCGGCACGAACGCCAACCCGCGGTCAGCCGGCAGTCGCAAGAACCCGACATCGAGTTGGCCCGAAAGCAGTGCCCGTGTCTGATCAAACGACGACAAGTCTTTCACCGTCACGCCGACACCTGGATTTATGGCCCGGAAGCTCGCGAGCCATTGCGGCGCCACCGTAAGCACCGATAACCCTAAACCGACCCGTAACTGTCCCCGCTGGCCACTACTTGCTTCGCGCGCGCGAATCAGCAGGTCATCGGCTTCGCCGATCAATGACAACGCACCTGGCCGGAAAGATTCTCCGAATGCCGTCAGGTCGGCGCCGTGACGGCCGCGTTCGAACAGGCGGCCGCCGAGCACCGTCTCCAGCGCCGCGATCTGCTTGCTGAGCGCCGGCTGGCTGACATGCAGTGCGTCTGCAGCGCGACCAAAATGGCGCAATTCAGTGACCGTCAAAAACGCACGGAGCAGTTTGAGTTCCATTCCGCAGAGTAATGATATCGATCAAAACATTCATTTTACGGATCACGGCGGCAGCGGTCCAATGGGTTCTTCGCAGGAAGGACGATATGACCAAGATCCACCCAAAGACGAGACTCGCTCGAAGCGATGCTGCGATTTCTGTTGCGATGGTTCGGCGTGAGGCGATTGCAACGGGTGGCCGCGATGCTTCGAATAGAACACGGCAGCCTCGCCGAACCGGCGCAATTGCCATGAGCTTTGCGCAGGCCAGGCGCGAACGTTGAAGAATGTCTCTTGTGGACTAAGGTCTGGCGGCGCGTCAGTGGCAGAGGATTGCCCTATGGCGAACACTGACGGCGAGAAACGTCTTGCGCGGGTACGCTGCATTGCTCCGCCGTGCTTCGACTGGCAAGGTCTTCATGGTTTCCGGGTACGCCGAACGTTCTTCCTTCGCCGACTGACGAACGCACCACATCCGATCGCGATGAGTATTGCGGCCATCACGCCACTGCTCATGCCTCCACTTATGCCGATTCCGTTGCGGGATTCTCTTGCATCTGACGCGGCGGATGCCGCCACAGGCGCAGAGGTCTGACTCGCAACCGGCTGCGGCAACGCAACGCCTGCGGCGCTTCCCCGCTGCACCACGGACGAGTCCGATGTTGCAACTGCTGCGGACGCAGGGGATGGTACGGCATCGGGGTTGGGGCCGACGGGCGCCGACGCACTCGCGGATGCAATCTCGGGAGCCACTGCAGCGCTGGGGGTAGAAGCAATCGCCCGCACCATGGTGTTCCACTGCGCAAATACCGTATCGATACAGTGGACGTCAGTACAGGCGTTGCGTGACTGTCTCCACTGGGATAGCTGGCCAGGCGAAAGCTTCCCGGCGCTCAGCATGGTTTGCTGTTGCGAAACGATATCTTCGTATTCGTTGTTCAGAATGGCGTGGTCGCAGATGACACGCTCGGCGGGTTGCTGCGTGGTCGCGCACGAAATGTCGCTCGCCCGCGCGTCAACTACGCTCAGCGCAGCCAGTGCCAATAACAATAACAATGTCGAATGCCGCATCAGATGCACAAGTTCTCCTGAATCATTTATTGCCGCTACTGGCGGTTAAGGAGGGGACGACAATGAACCCTCCTGCACTGTCGCCATAGACGTCGACCCATCCCTCGAGCAGGAAATTCGCTGTCAGCGCGCACAGCGCTGCATCGACTTCATCGATGTTTCTCAGCGACTGTGTTTCAACGCCCGCCCTTTCGAGTGTCTCCCGGCGCTGAATGTTCTTCGCCTTCGCAGATGTGGCTTCCCGGCCGCGAAGGGCGCACGTGATGGCGTGGGGGAACGTCTCGAAGCAAACCCGGTTCCCGATCGCGAACACGTCATTCAAAAGAGGAAAGCGCTCGACGAAGACCTTGTACACGGACTCCCCGTTGAACATCCAATCGTAGAACCGGCTTTGGCTCGCTCGTTCGCGTGTCGGCGTAATAAAACAGGAGATGCGCATTCTGGCCAGCATCTTTTCGGCCTGTCTTCCAGTCTCTTCGATTCTCCACTGGCAAGGCGCATCGATACCCACGGCAGCAACATCGAACTCGATGCATTTTTCGAGCATCTGCTCCGGCGTTTCTCGGCCGGGGTTGTTCCACACGATCCGGGTGCCCTGCATGATGACCAGATGATTGCCCTTAGCCTCTCCGCCTATATCGATTCCGGCAACAGTTTTTTGTGACTTCATGGTTCCCGCATGTGGAGGCGCTGATTCGACAATTCGGACAGCGATGTCCGGAATGTTCGGAATCACAGCCCATTTATCTCCAATGATATGCGCCTTAGCATGAGTCCTGTCGCCGGCATGCTGTGCACCCAGCTTGAAAGAACTTGGCGCTGGCCGCAAACGCCGCGTTATCGATGAATCACTGGAGAACGAATATGTCCGAGCATCCTGTTGTACTGATCACCGGCGCGCTGACGGGTATCGGCCGGGCCGCCGCTTTTGCCTTTGCGCATGAGCATGCGCGCGTCGTTGTGTCCGGGCGCCGCGCGGAAGAAGGCGAGCAACTTGCGGCCGAGCTGCGCGCGCTCGGATCGGAGGCCGAGTTTGTTCAGGCCGATGTCCGCCTCGAAGACTCGGTGCGCGAACTCGTCGACCGGACCGTCGCACGCTTCGGACGGCTGGACGTGGCCGTGAATTCGGCCGGCACGGAGGGCGAGCAGGGACCCATGACGGAGCTGACGCCCGAGCGCTATGCAGCCGTCTTCGATACCAACGTGCTGGGCACCATACTCAGCATGAAACACGAGATGCGCGTGATGCTGGCGCAACGCAGTGGCAGTATCGTCAATATCTCCTCGACGATGGGATCGCGCGGCGCGCCCAACGTGTCGCTCTATGTGGCCAGCAAGCACGCGGTGGAAGGCCTGACCAGATCGGCGGCGATCGAAGGGGCTGCGTCGGGCGTGCGCGTCAACGCTGTTGCGCCCGGTCCCGTCGAGACTGCCATGCTGGAAAGACTGACCGGCAACGAAGAACGCAAAGCTGTTTTCCTCGCGAGCGTGCCGCTCAAACGAGCGGGGACGCCCGAAGAAATCGCGGACGCGATCGTGTTCGTCGCGTCCGGGAAAGCAAGCTTCTTTACCGGCGAGATCCTGAGAGTGAACGGCGGGAAAACGGCGTCTTGATGGACCGTCATCCCAGCTCTTCCTGTGAGCAGTGGCGTGCCGCCGTACCCCTGCGCCCACCCAACAATTACCCCCAACCCTAATAACTGAAGCTCGCGTTGAAAAACACGCCCTTCGCGCGATCATCGCCGACAATCTTCAATCGATATTGCAGCGAGAAATCCACGAACGAGCGCGGCGCATGATACGTGTCCTCGCGGAACCAGTAGCGCAGATTCATGCCCACGCCTGCGCCCATCGATGCACGGTTGTTGATCTGCGTGTTGTAGTCACCGCCAAGCACCGCGTACGGAAACGCGACGAGATGCGGATCGATCGCATCGAGCCGGTAGCTTCGGCCGAGTTCGCCGCTAAAGGTCGCGTAGTTGTCCGGATGGGTGATGTAATGTCCTGCTTCCGCGTAAAGCTGCCCCGTCCACCAACTCGGCGTGTCCACGCGCAAATCCGTGCCGAACCCGTTCGAATACGCGATACGTCCAAGCCAGTCCGGCTGCACTGCGCTGCCAAGCGGCACGATGCGCTCGAATGCGAACACGAGGTTCTGGCTTGCGAACGGTTTCGCGCGCACACCTAGCGCGCCTTCGAGGCTCGGCGTGCCCGTGGTGTTGCCCGCTTTCGAATAAAGCGTCTCGTAGGCGCGTGCGTAGAGCTCGATGGTGTGTCCATCGAGATAACCGAAAGGGCGCCAATAGGCTTCGGCGCCGGCTTGCACGCTTTTATCGGCGGTACTTCCGGGACTGGCCACGAATGTCGTCTGGTCGCCCGTAGGACGATATCCCACCGACGCATTCACGCCCCAGGTCCGGTCGAGCTCGGACATCGTGCGGCGGGTCTCGAAGGCTTGTTGCGGTTGCAGCGAGATATCGCCGTTGTTGTCCGCATCGATTCCGCGCCTGAAATAACTGGCTGCGACGGGCGCCGCGCCCGCATTCAGGTTTGCGTAGCCCGCATCGAGCAGGCTGGATGGCGGCAGCTCGTCGTTGCGATCGGCCTCGTTGTAGTAGCGCGCGGCAAGCGCCGGCTGTCCTGCATTCGATGCGAAATACGCGGCGTTCATGCTCGGCAAGGTATCGATCATGCCGCTCTCGATCAGGTTCGCGGATTCCTGTTTCGATTCGGCCTGATCGCCATTCGATGCGAGCGCCTGGATCAGCAGCAAGCGATGCACGGGATCATCGGGCGCAATGCGCACCGCCTCGCGCGCCTGCGCCACCGCAAGCGGGTAGTCGTGCTGGTCGTAGGCGCGCGCCGCCGCGGCGTATTGCGCGTAGGCAGGATCGAACGGATGCAGCGTGCACAGGATGCCCGAATCGATGCGCGTGCAATCGAGCTGCGGCATCGGCAGATCGGCGGTGTTGGCCGCAACGGACGATGTCAGCGCACGCCGCGCTTTTTGGCGACGCACGGCGATCATCAGGTCGGTCGCGTCGCCGTCGGGATCGAGACCGTTCAGTGCATCGAGCGCGCGTTGCGGATCGCCGGTTGCAAGCGCCATGTCCGCAATCACGATCCGGCCGTTACGTTGTTCTTGCTGCGTGGCGTCTTGAAGCTGCATCGCGTGCGTGAAATCCGCAAGCGACGCATCACGCTGACCGAGGCGTTCGCGGATCGCGCCGCGCAGCAACCACGGTGCGAGTGCGGAGGGGTTGGCTGATATGGCATCGGTCGCGGCCTGGTCGGCTTCATCGAGACGATTGGCTTGGATCAAGGCATCGATCAGCAAATCCCGTGCGCCTGGGACATTGGGCGCATAACCGATCGCGGCCCGCGCGCGCGAGATTGCAGAGTCCGTATCGCCGCGCTGGAGCGCGTCGTAAGCCTCCA
>NZ_JBSIPA010000145.1:0-13486 GCF_053574605.1 Caballeronia sp. M23-90
TTAGGCGACCGCCGGACCCGCGAAGCTGGCTTCGGTCGCGATCGGTTTGGCGGCGCCTTGCGCCACGAAACCTTGTGCATCGACGGTCCCTTTCAGGCGGTTTGCCGCGCCCAGGAACTCGTACACGAACGACGTCTGCGGATGATCGTAGACGTCTTGCGGGCTGCCCACTTGCTCCACATGTCCGCGATTGAGCACCACGATCCGGTCCGCGACCTCCAACGCTTCTTCCTGGTCGTGCGTGACGAAAATGGTCGAGATATGCAGGTCGTCATGCAGACGGCGCAACCAGCTACGCAGCTCCTTCCGGACCTTGGCATCCAGCGCGCCGAAGGGTTCGTCGAGCAGCAGCACTTTCGGCTCTACAGCCAATGCACGCGCCAGCGCAATGCGCTGCCGCTGACCACCCGACAACTCCGATGGAAACCGTTGCGCAAGCCAATCGAGCTGGACGAGCTTCAGCAGCTCATGCACTTTCTCGCGGATCACGGCTTCCGGCGGCCGTTCCTTGCGCGGTTTCACGCGCAGCCCGAACGCGACGTTCTCGAACACGGTCATATGGCGGAACAGCGCGTAATGCTGGAACACGAAACCGACCTGACGTTCGCGCGCGCCGACCTCCGCGACGTCTTCGCCGTTCAGCACGACCGAACCCGCATCCGCGTATTCGAGTCCCGCGATCACGCGCAACAACGTGGTCTTGCCGCAGCCCGACGGTCCAAGCAACGCGACCAGTTCGCCCGCGGGGAAGTCCAGCGAGACGTTATCCAGCGCGACGAAATCGCCAAAGCGCTTTTGCAAATTGCGAACGATGATGCTCATGGTGATCTTCGCCTTCTAGTTCTGGAGTGACGCGGCCGCGGGCTTGTTTACGTCGATATCGGCAGGCCGGGCCTGCGCGGCTTTTATCGATTTCTCCATGCGGTTTTCGGCGAGCAGTTTCAGCCCGAGCGTGACGAGCGCCAGCAGCGCCAGCAACGAGGCCACGGCGAACGCCGCCGAGAAGTTGTATTCGTTGTAGAGAATTTCGACGTGCAGCGGCATGGTGTCGGTCTGGCCGCGAATATGGCCCGAGACCACGGACACGGCGCCGAACTCGCCCATCGCCCGCGCGTTACAGAGGATCACGCCGTACAGGAGACCCCACTTCACATTGGGCAGCGTCACGCGCCGGAAGATTTGCCAGCCCGACGCGCCAAGCACGTGCGCCGCTTCTTCTTCGTCGTTGCCTTGGGCCTGCATCAGCGGGATCAGCTCACGGGCGACAAACGGGAAGGTGACGAAGATCGTCGCGAGCACGATGCCCGGCACGGCAAAGATGATCTGCACGTTATGGTCGATGAGCCATGGTCCGAACCAGCCTTGCGCGCCGAACATCAGCACGTAGATGAGGCCCGAGACGACCGGCGAGACCGAAAACGGCAAGTCGATCAGCGTGGTGAGAAATGCCTTGCCACGAAACTCGAACTTGGCGATCGCCCACGAAGCGCAGAGTCCAAACACAACGTTCAGCGGCACGGCAATGGCCGCCGTGATCAACGTGAGCTTGATGGCGGACCACGCATCGGGGTCCTTCAACGAATCGAAGTAATACGCCACGCCCTTCGCAAAGGCCTGCGCAAACACGGCGGCAAGCGGCACGACGAGAAACAGCGCGAGAAAGATCAGCGCGATCGTCGTCAGGATCCAGCGCACGGCGCGCGATTCGGTAACGGGATCGAGCTTGTGTTCGATGGCACGCAGCGCCCCGAGATCCGCCGCTTTCTGGTCGACGCTGCTCATGCTTTGGCTCCATCGACATGCAGTGAACCGGCCAGCGCCGGCGCGGGACCCGCTCCGCCGCGGCTGGTGCGCCGCTGGAGGAACCATTGCAGCGTGTTAATCAGGAGCAGCATCAAGAAGGACACGCACAGCATCACGACCGCAATCGCGGTCGCCCCGGCATAGTCGTACTGTTCGAGCTTCGTGATGATCAGCAACGATGTGATTTCGGATTTCATCGGCACATTACCCGCGATGAAAATCACCGACCCGTACTCGCCCAGCGCACGCGCGAAGGCAAGCGCGAAGCCGGTCAGAAGCGCGGGGAACAGCGACGGCAGGACCACGCGGCGAAACGTCAGCCAGCGAGTCGCGCCAAGGCACGCGGCGGCTTCTTCCTGTTCGCGCTCGAAGTCTTCGAGCACCGGCTGCACGGTCCGCACCACGAACGGCAAGCCGATGAACGTCAGCGCCACCAGCACGCCCAGCGGCGTAAACGCCACTTTGAGCCCGAGCGGCGCGAGAAATTGTCCAATCCAGCCATTGGGCGCATACACGGCCGCGAGCGCAATGCCTGCTACGGAGGTAGGCAACGCAAACGGCAGATCGACTACAGCGTCCACGATCCGCTTGAATGGAAACGTATAGCGGACCAGCACCCAGGCGACCAGAAAGCCGAACACGGCGTTGATCAGCGCGCCGCCGAGCGCGGCCGAAAATGTCAGCCGATACGACGCCAGCACACGCGGCGACGTGACGGCTCGCACGAACGTTGTCCAGTCGAGGGTGGCCGTCTTGGCAAAGGTCGCGGCGAGCGGAATCAGCACCACGAGGCTCAGATACGCCACCGTGACGCCGAGCGTCAGGCCGAAGCCCGGCAGCGCGCTGGGCTTGCGGAAAGTGAAAGTTGTCATGCGTCCATCATCCAGTACCGTTGCGTCGCGGGGAACGGCGCTTCGGGGTTCTGACCGTCTGTGCGGCCGTGGTGGTGTTGCTGGTTTTTTGTGGCTTCTTACGACTACAGCATCGCGAGCGGATCAACGCAGGCGATGCTGTGCTTCATGCTTTGAAACTCGCCGCTATTACTGCGGCTGATAGATCGAATCGAACACGCCGCCATCGGCGAAATGCGTCTTTTGCGCCTTGGAATCGATACACCCGGCTTCAGCAGATCCGGCCAGTCCTTGACCTGCTTGGGGTTGCCCTTACGAACGAGGAACACGATAGTCGATGTATAAGGCGACGCGTTGTCCGGCAAACGCTTCTGCCAGTCCTGCGCGACCAGACCCTTGGCCGACAATGCATCGATGTCATAAGCCAGCGCCAGCGTTACCACGTCAGCCTGCAAGCCATCCAGAACCGAGCGCGCCTGACCGCCCGACCCACCGTGCGACTGCTTGAACGTGACCGTCTCGCCGGTCTCGGCCTTCCATTTCTTGCCAAAAGCCTGGTTGAAGTCCTGATACAGCTCGCGCGTCGGGTCGTACGACACGTTGAGAAACGACGTATCGGCGTGCGCTTGCGCGATCATCCCGATTCCCGACGCAGCCCCGATAACCGCCGTTGCGAGCAGTTTCCTGGCACGCACGCCCCACCCCGATCTACGACTCAACATTCCCCGTTCTCCGTCTTATGGTGTTCGATGGGCTGAGTCTATCGACGGCCTTTCATTATTAAAAATAATTGTTCTTCATGTTTTTAGATCAAAAAGTGCTAATGGAGGCTGGCAGCGGCGTTGCGACCGGTAAACGGGTGTTGGAGCAGCCTGTTTTCGCCCTCTGTGTGGTCTGGACGACGCCGAACTTAAAGTAAAGCTTGAAAAGCGGCGAATACTGTATAAAACTACAGGCATCTGTTCATCCATACAGTGGATGACGGACCAGACAAGGGGCTAAAGCACGTGACCAAGACAAGCAAACTGACTGCGCGGCAGCAAGAGGTGTTCGAACTGATCCAGCGCGCAATCGAGCGCACGGGATTTCCGCCCACGCGCGCCGAGATCGCGGCAGAACTCGGTTTCAGTTCGGCCAATTCCGCCGAAGAGCATCTTCGTGCGCTGGCCCGTAAAGGCGTGATCGAGCTGGCGGCGGGTTCCTCACGCGGCATCCGGTTGCTGAACCAGCCAGGTCCTGATGACGGACCGCATCAGTTCACATTGCCGCACGCGAGCATCATGCAATTGTCCCTGCCGCTGGTCGGGCGCGTGGCTGCAGGCAGCCCGATCCTTGCGCAGGAACATATCTCGCAGCACTTCGCTTGTGACCCGGCACTGTTCTCGAGCAAGCCCGACTACCTGTTGAAGGTTCGCGGGCTTTCCATGCGCGACGCCGGCATCTTCGACGGTGACCTGCTCGCAGTGCAGAAGAAGAACGAGGCAAAAGACGGCCAGATCGTCGTCGCGCGGCTCGGTGACGACGTGACGGTGAAACGCTGGAAGCGTCGCCCGGACGGCGTCGAACTGATCGCCGAGAATCCCGATTACGAAAACATCTTCGTGGCTTCGGGTAGCGACGAATTCGCACTTGAAGGTATCGCTGTCGGACTGATCCGATCCGGCGAATTGTGATGTGCTTCGAGCGCGGCCGACTTGATGGCCACGCTCTGATTCTCGTCTTTTGATTGCTGCTTTCTGATCCGCTCTGCGGCGGCGGGCGCTCCCGCTACCAGCCGCGCCGCGGTTGAATTTCCGGCCTTATAAAGCGTGACGGACATCGCATCCGCGATGAACCGGCGCGCACCCTATTGTTCACGGAGAAACATCATGGAACGATTTGCCCGCCTGTTTTCTGCCTCGTTTTTATCTGCTTCGTCGGCTGCGTCAGCTTCTTTCGCGCCCGCAGCACGGTCGCCGCTTTCATTCAGGCAATTCCGCGAGTTCGGCCGCTTTCGTCATCTGCGCGCGCTGATCTCCTGCAAGATACGGAAGGACACAAACACGCCCGACATGTTCGACGAACCGCCTGTGCTGCCTTCGCGGCAACCTGCGTTTGCACGGGTGTCGCTCAGCGCGTCGGTTCATGCGCAAGCCGAGCGCCGTGCGCCCGTGCGGGTTTATCGCGGCGAATCGCGCGTGATCATGGTGGGCAACATTGAAGCGGTTTCGCGCATGATCGACCGTTATATCGACGAAGAACGCGCGGGTGTCGAAGGCGGTCTTCTTGCGTGACCTTCAGGTAATCCTCGTGATTGTTCGAGTTTGAGGGATAGATTTCGTGACGGCGCGGTCAATTGAGATTGGTTGTCAGTTGGTCGTCGTCAATCACCTCGAACTCACGAAGGCACCCTGACGTATGTCGCGCATCAGCAAATCCGTTCTAACCGCACTGATCGTAATTGCGGCCGTCGCAGCGCTCGGACTACTTTACGCATCACCTTATATTGCGCTGGACCGCATGAAACGCGCCGCCGATACGCGCGATGCCGAGACGGTGAACGCGTACGTGGATTTTCCGCTGCTGCGAGAGAGTCTGAAGGAACAAGTCGGGCAACTGCTTACCCGGAAGATCGATGTACATAAAAGCGGCAATCCGCTGGCGTTGCTGGGCGCAATGATTGGCGCCGCGCTGATCGGTCCACTCGTGGATTCGTACGCAACGCCGGATGGCGTGGCGGCAATCCTGAACGGCATACCGCCGCGAGGCGATCCCGGCGAGAAACCGCCGGCTCCGCCCTCGCCCGATTCCGCCACACCTGGCACGGCACCCGGCGCACAGCAATCTCCGCCTGTCACGAGCGCGCCGGCGCAACCGGCGCCCAAGCAGCCGCCACAAACAACGGCGGGTTACAGAAGCTTCGACACGTTCACGGTGAACTACCGGCACGGCGCCGGTGACGCGCGCTATTCGGCCATTCTCAAACGATACGGCCTGTTCTCGTGGAAGCTGGTCGGCATCGAGTTGAACGGATGAACCGGGCTTCAGGTACCTTGACGCCCCGCATCCTCACACACTCACTTCGGCCTTGACGGGGACTGCGGCGTGGGCGGCATCTTCCTGCTCGGCCGTCGATCCGGTCGGCGACACGGCCACCAGAATGCTGCACGACACGCGGTCCATCAGCGGCGTGTTCCCCGCGCCCATCCACCACCGCGCCAGCCCGGTGCGGCAACGGTGTCCCACCACGACCAGATCCACCTGAAGACTTTGCGCAAGCCCGGCAATCTCATCGATAGGATGCCCGAACGCAAAATGACCCTCGGCATGTACACCACGCTCGGTCAGCCAATCCACGCCTTCGTGGAGGATGTCGCGGGCCGCGTCTTCGAAGCGCCCGCAGGCCATGTCGGTGAGGAGGCCCGCGCTTTGCGCGATGCTCGAACGCATATCGACAACGGCCAGCAGATGGGTTTCGGCTTTCAGCTCGAGCGCGAGATTTGCGCCGTCGCGTAACGCCTTGCGTCCTTCGCGGGAGCCGTCGTAGCACAGCAGGATTTTTCGGTAGCTTGCCATGGTGGTTCTCCGCGCTGCTGGTGGCAGCAAAGGGCATCGAAAAAAACAGTGTTCAACGTATTGCGCGTGTTGCCCCGTGCCATCGGGCATCACGACGCGCGTGGCGTTGCCGTCATCATGGTGCGTTGCCAAATCGCTTGCAACGATGGAAAACGCTAATGCATGTGCGTCGTCGGAAAAACGCCAAGCGTGCGGCGTGCCAGCGCCTGCGGCTCCTTGCTGGGCGGGCATTCCGGACATTGACCGCCTCTTGCCGCAATCTTGGCGCAACCGTACTCAAGCGCGGATGCGCGTCGGCAGTGCAGGCAATAGCGGCGACGCGCCGCGCTGGTGCAATCGATTAAACTAAGCAGCTTGTTTCCTGACCCCACGCCGAGTTCCTACGCATGGCAGATGCAGCAGTGTTACCCGACGACACACCCGCCGCGGACCACGCGCCGGCGAGTCCGGCTATCGAGTTCATCGATGTCCGGAAACACTACGGCGACAAGACCGTCGTCAATGGCTTGTCGTTCCACGTGCAGCCGGGAGAGTGTTTCGGACTGCTGGGGCCGAACGGCGCTGGCAAGACAACCACGCTCAAGATGCTGCTCGGACTGGCCGCACCGGACGCCGGCACCATCAATCTGGTCAGTGAACCCATTCCATCCCGCGCGCGCTTCGCACGGCGCCGCGTGGGTGTGGTTCCGCAATTCGACAATCTCGATCCCGATTTCACCGTCCGCGAAAACCTGCTGATCTTTGGCCGCTATTTCGGCATGAGCGGGCGCGAGATTGAAGCCGTGGTTCCGTCGCTGCTGGAATTTGCGCGGCTGGAAAGCAAGGCGAATGCGCGCGTCGGCGAGTTGTCGGGCGGCATGAAGCGGCGATTGACGCTCGCCCGCGCGCTCGTGAACGATCCCGACGTTCTGGTCATGGACGAACCGACCACAGGCCTCGATCCCCAGGCGCGTCACCTGATCTGGGAGCGTTTGCGCTCGCTGCTCTCGCGCGGCAAGACGATTCTGCTCACTACGCACTTCATGGAGGAAGCCGAACGGCTTTGCGACCGGCTGTGCGTGATCGAGGAAGGACGCAAGGTGGCGGAAGGCAAACCCGATGAGCTGATCGAACGGGTGATTGGTTGCGACGTCATCGAAATCTACGGGCCTGATCCGCAAGCACTGCGGGACGAACTCACGCCGTTTGTCGGACGGATGGAAATAAGCGGCGAAACGCTGTTTTGTTACGTCGATGACCCCGCCCCCGTGCATCAGCGAGTAAAGGGGCGGCCGGGCGTGCGTTACCTGCACCGCCCGGCGAATCTCGAAGATGTGTTTTTGCGCCTGACCGGGCGCGAGATGGTGGACTGAGCAATGGCGAGCGAACCGCAAACAAGCGCCGCAAGCGCGCCCCGGCCTGTCGAACAGAAGCGCGCGGACGAACCGTTCCTGTCGTCCATGCCGGCGAACGCATCGAACTGGATTTCGGTCTGGCGGCGAAACTATCTCGTCTGGAAGAAACTCGCGATTGCGTCGATGTTCGGTAATCTCGCCGATCCCATGATCTATTTGTTCGGCCTGGGCCTCGGGCTCGGACTGATGGTCGGTCATGTGGACGGTGTTTCGTACATCGCGTTCCTGGCGGCGGGCACGGTTGCGTCGAGCGTGATGATGTCGGCGAGCTTCGAGGCCATGTATTCCGGCTTTTCGCGTATGCACGTCCAGCGCACGTGGGAAGCGATCATGCATACACCTTTGACGCTCGGCGATATCGTGCTGGCCGAGATCGTATGGGCGGCGAGCAAGTCGGTGCTCTCGGGCGTGGCGATCATGCTGGTCGCCGGCGTGCTCGGGTACGCGAGTTTTCCATCGATGCTTTACGCGCTGCCCGTCATCGTCCTGACCGGTCTGGCGTTTTCCAGCACGGCGATGATCGTGACCGCGCTCGCGCCGAGCTATGACTTTTTCATGTTCTACCAGACGCTCGCGCTCACGCCCATGTTGTTGCTCTCGGGCGTGTTTTTCCCGCTGACGCAATTGCCGGCGCTCGCCCAGCATGTCTCGTTGTTGTTGCCGTTATCGCACGCGGTTGCGTTGATCCGGCCCGCGATGCTGGATCGTCCGCCAGAGCATGTCGTTCTGCACGTTGCAGTGCTTCTGGCTTATGCAATCGTCCCGTTTTTCCTCTGCGCGATTCTGTTCCGCCGGCGCATGATGCGCTGATAAAAAAAGCCGCTCGGCCTGGCGCTCGAGCGGCTTTCCAACTGCCAGTCACACTCTCACTTCAAACCCGGCGTGAACTCCTTGTGACCGCCGAACCCAAAGCGCATTGCCGACAACATCCTGTCGGCGAACGAATTGCCGTCGCGAGAACGGAAGCGCGAGTAAAGCGCCGCCGACAACACCTGCGCCGGCACTGCTTCCTCGATCGCCGCCTCAATGGTCCAGCGCCCTTCACCGCTATCGGCGACTTCGGCCGAGTATTTGTCGAGCGTTCCGTTGCCCGCCAGCGCGCCCGCCGTCAGATCGAGCAGCCATGACGACACCACGCTGCCGCGCCGCCAGACTTCGGCGACATCGGCGAGATCGAGATCGTAGCGCTGCGCCTCGGGCAAATCAGTCGATGACTTATGTTTCAGGATATCGAACCCTTCGGCATACGCCTGCATCAACCCGTACTCGATACCGTTATGCACCATCTTCACGAAGTGTCCCGAACCGACCGGCCCGACATACATATAGCCATTTTCGACGCGTGCATCGCGACCTTCGCGATTGGGCGTCTCAGGAATGTCGCCGCGTCCCGGAGCCAGCACGGAGAAGATGGGATCGAGCCGCTGCACCACATCCTGCTCGCCGCCTATCATCATGCAATAGCCGCGTTCCAAGCCCCAGACGCCGCCGGACGTACCGACATCGACGAAATGAATGCCCTTCTGCTTGAGCTTCGCCGCGTGGAGGATGTCGTCCTTGTAGAAGCTGTTGCCGCCGTCGATGATCGTGTCACCCGCTTCCAGGATCTCGTAGAGATCGTTCATGGAATCTTCGGTGATCTTGCCCGCCGGCAACATCAGCCAGACGGTTCGCGGCGCTTCGAGCTTCTTCACCAGGTCGCCGAGGTCGCTTGATCCTGTCGCGCCGTCGGCGACCACGGCTTGGGTCGCGTCCGGGTTGTGGTCGTACACCACGCACGTTTGCTTGCCGCGCATGAGACGGCGTGCGATGTTTGCGCCCATCCTGCCGAGTCCAACGATTCCTATCTGCATGACGGCTTACTCCTTATGGCTGGTTTTGACGCGTTCGATCTGCTTTTTGGCTTCGCCGTAGACGTGCTCCGGCGTGAAGCCGAACTTTTTCTTCAAGTCGGCAAGCGGCGCTGATGCTCCGAATGTATGCATGACGATCTCGGAGCCAAGACGGCCGACATAACGATCCCAGCCGAGCGACCCGGCCTGTTCCACGCACACCCGGGCATCGACGTCCGGCGGCAGGACAGAATCCTTGTAGTCGCTGTCCTGTTTCTCGAATACATCCCATGACGGCATGGAGACAACGCGCGCGGCGATTCCTTCCGCCTTGAGCTTCTCATATGTCTCGATACACACGCCCACTTCCGTGCCCGTCCCCATCAGGATGACTTCGGGCTTCTTGCCGTTTTCGGCATCGGCGAGAATGTAGGCGCCCTTGTGCACACCCTTCGCCGATGCGTATTTCATACGGTCGAACGTCGGCATGGGCTGACGCGATACCACGATACAAGCCGGCGTCTGCGGTTGGTTCAACGCAAAGCGCCACGCTTCGCCGACTTCGTTGGCATCGCCCGGACGGAAGGTGCTCAATCCCGGCACGCCACGCAACGAGGCCAGCTGTTCGATCGGCTGGTGCGTCGGACCATCCTCGCCCACGCCAATGGAATCGTGCGTGAACACGTAGACCACCGGCACTTCCATGATCGCGGACAGGCGGATAGGCGGCTTCATGTAGTCGCTGAAAATCAGGAAGGTCGAACCATAAGGCCGCAAGTTCGATAACGCCAGGCCATTGCAGATCGCGCCCATCACGTGTTCGCGAATGCCGAAGTGCAGGTTCCGGCCGGCGTAGTTGTCATACTCGAAACTGCCCGCGCCTTCGAACTTCAGATCGGTCTTGGTCGACGGCGACAAGTCCGCCGAACCGCCGATCATCCACGGAATTCGCTTGGCGATCGCGTTCAGGACCTTGCCCGACGACTCGCGCGATGCCACGCCCTTGGCGTCGGCATCGAACACCGGAATATCGGCGTCCCAGCCTTCCGGCAGCTCGTGCTCCTCGATCTGCGTGAACTCCTTCGCGAGGTCGGGGTATTTCTTCGAGTAATCATCGAAACTTTTTTGCCATGCTTCACGTGCAGCTTTGCCGCGTGCACCGATGCCTTCGTCGAAATGCTTGTAGACGCCGTCCGGCACGAGGAAACTCGAATCCTCCGGCCAGCCGTAGAACTTCTTTGCGAGCTTGATTTCATCGACACCCAGCGGCTCACCGTGCGCCGCCGACGTGTCCTGCTTGTGCGGCGCGCCCCAGCCAATAATGCTCTTCACCACGATCAGCGTCGGCTTATCAGTGCTTGCCTTCGCCTGGTTCAGCGCGGCTTCGAGCGCGCCGGCATCGTTGGCGTCGTCCACGTGCAGCGTGTTCCAGTGATAGCCCTTGAAACGCGTTTCCACGTCATCGCTATACGCCAAGTCCGTATGCCCTTCAATGGTCACGCGGTTGCTGTCGTAGATCCAGATCAGGTTGGACAACTTCAGGTGCCCGGCCATGGATGCAGCTTCGTGCGAGATGCCTTCCATCATGTCGCCGTCGCCACACAGCGTGTACACGCGATAGTCGAAAATCTTCGCGTCCGGCTTGTTGAAATGCGCCTCGTACCAGCGCGCGGCCATTGCCATGCCAACGCTGTTTCCCAGACCTTGCCCGAGCGGACCGGTGGTGGTCTCGACGCCGGTGGTCATCCGGTATTCCGGGTGGCCCGGCGTCTTGCTGTCCAACTGCCGGAAATGCTTGATGTCATCCAGCGATACGGCGGGGTCGCCGGTCGCCTTGCCAGCATGATCGACGGCCTTGACACCCGTCAGATGCAGCAGCGAATAAAGCAGCATGGAAGCATGACCGACCGACAAGACAAAGCGGTCGCGATTGGGCCACAGCGGCTCGGTCGGGTCGTAACGGAGATGGTTTTGCCACAGGTGAAAACCAACGGGCGCAAGCGCCATCGGCGTTCCGGGGTGCCCCGAATTGGCCTTTTGCACGGCATCCATGGACAGCGTGCGGATGGTATTGATGGCGAGTGTGTCTAGATCCGACGAGTTCGAGGGGGTTTGCGGCATGAGCGACGACTCCTTTTGCGTAGGGCGCGCTGAGGCACGAAAGGCGCCACAGCGGGCAACCGGGTCCTTCGAGCAAGTGTAGTGCCATGGGAACTGGCGCGTCACCAAAGAACAACGAAGCGCGCGCCGCCAAAGGCCCGGCGCGGCTTATGACAGACGGTTACGATACTGTTTGAGACGACAACTGTACGCTTGAAACCTTGCAAAAACGAACGCAAACGGTAATTTTTCGTGGCCGTTCGATGACCGCTACCCCTCAGGATAACGGCCATGCATGACACTTTTCGGTGAACCTATCAAGGCGCGGGGTTAGGCTGAAGCTCGTGAATGGCGTCGATTTCCGCCAGGATCTCGTCCGACAATTTCACGTCCACGCTGCCGATGTTCTCGTGCAACTGGGCAAGGGTGGTCGCGCCGATGAGCGTGCTGGTCGTGAACGGCCGGCTATTCACGAATGCGAGCGAAAGCTGCGCCGGACTCAGGCCATGACGCCGGGCGAGTTCCACGTAGGCGCTGACCGCCTTTACCGCGTGCGGCTTGCTGTAACGCTGGAAACGCTCGAATAACGTGATCCGCGCGCCGTCCGGACGCGCGCCGCCTTCGTATTTGCCGGACAGCCAGCCGAAGGCCATCGGCGAATAGGCGAGCAGGCCCACGCCTTCCTTGTGGGTGAATTCCGAAAGCCCTGCTTCGAACGTGCGGTTCACCAGGCTATATGGATTCTGAATGCTGACAATGCGCGGCAGGCCGTGTTTATCGGCGGCGTTGAGGAACTGGGCGACACCCCAGGGCGTCTCGTTCGATACCCCCACGTGCCGGATCTTGCCCGCCTTCACGAACTCGCCGAGCACGCTCAACGTCTCTTCGATGGGCACCGTATATTCATCTTCGATCCACGGATAATTGGCGCGGCCGAACGTCATGGTGCTGCGGTCCGGCCAGTGCAACTGATACAGGTCGATGTAGTCCGTCTGCAGCCGTGTGAGGCTTGAATTGATGGCTTCGGTCAGGTTCTTCCGGTCGAACTGATTGCCTTCGCCGCGAATGTGACGCGGGTTATGCGGCTGACGCGCCGGTCCGGCGATCTTCGTGGCGAGCACGATCTTCTCGCGCTCGGCCGGATGCGCATGCAGCCACGTGCCGATGTACTCTTCCGTGCGCCCCTGTGTTTCAGGGCGCGGCGGCACCGGATACATTTCGGCGGCGTCGATCAGGTTGATGCCGGCGCCGAGCGCGGCATCGATTTGCGCGTGTGCCTCGGCTTCCGTGTTCTGTTCGCCCCAGGTCATCGTGCCCAGTCCGATCAGACTGACATTGATATCCGTTCCACCGAGTTTCCGGTACTCCATCGTATGCTTTCCTATGGTCATGTTCAGGTGTCGGGCCGTCGTTTCGAGACCTTCGGCCAAACGCTGACGCTACCATAGCGCGGGCCTTGCTGCAGTGACTGCCCGCTGGATTTCGCCAAGCTTCCGATCAGCTTTTCATTGCCTTACACGAGCAGCCGCGACCGTAACCGCCACAGGAGTACGCCTTTGATGCAGGCCCCCGATCTCACCCGCGACGCATCGCAGCGGACGAACCCTCGTGGTTCGTCGGTCATCGTGATGCTGGTCGCGGCGACATTCTTCATGGAGAATCTCGACGGCACGATCATCGCCACGGCACTGCCGCAGATGGCGCAATCGTTCGGCCTGCATCCTGTCGATCTCAGCCTTGGCATCACCTCGTACCTGCTGACGCTTGCCGTGTTCATCCCGATCAGCGGCTGGGCCGCCGACCGCTTCGGCCTTCGCACCATATTTGGCAGCGCGATTGCCGTGTTCACGGTGGCCTCGGTGTTGTGCGGCATGACGTCCACCTTGCCGATGTTCACCGCTGCGCGCGTGCTGCAAGGCATCGGAGGCGCGATGATGGTGCCGGTCGGCCA
>NZ_JBSIPA010000146.1:0-13402 GCF_053574605.1 Caballeronia sp. M23-90
GTTCAGCGCTTTATCGACGTAAGCCGCGTCGATATGCACCGGGTGTCCCGCATGGTTGCCCGCCGCGAACGACACTTCTTCCAGCAGCTTTTCAATCACGGTATAAAGCCGCCGCGCGCCGATATTCTCGGTCTTCTCGTTCACTGAAAACGCAATTTCCGCCATCCGGCGAATGCCTTCCGCGCTGAAGTCGAGATGCACGTCTTCCGTAGCCAACAGCGCCGTGTACTGCTTGACCAGGCTGGCATCGGTCGTATTCAGGATGGCTTCGAAATCTTCCACCGACAGCGAATCCAGTTCGACACGGATCGGAAAACGTCCCTGTAGCTCGGGAATCAGATCGCTCGGCTTCGAAAGATGGAACGCGCCGCTTGCGATAAACAGAATGTGATCCGTCTTGATCATCCCGTATTTCGTATTGATCGTGGTGCCTTCCACCAGCGGCAACAAATCGCGCTGTACGCCCGCACGCGATACTTCCGCGCCGCCCGCTTCGCTGCGCGACGCGATCTTGTCGATCTCATCCAGGAACACGATGCCGTTCTGCTCCACGTTCTGTACGGCCTTCGTCTTGACCTCTTCGTCGTTCAGCAGCTTGCCGGCTTCTTCGTCGGTGAGCAGCTTCAGCGCTTCCTTGACCTTCACCTTGCGCTGCGTCTTTTTGCCGCCGCCCATGTTCGCGAACATGGAACGGATCTGGTCCGTCATCTCTTCCATGCCCGGCGGCCCCATGATGTCCATGCTGGCTTGCGGCGCTTCGACATCGATCTCGACTTCCTTGTCGTCGAGCAAGCCTTCGCGCAGACGCTTGCGGAACGTCTGGCGCGTGCTGTTCGCGCTGTCGTCCTGCGTTTCGCCGGCACCGAAACCGACGGGACGCGCGCTCGGCAGAAGAATGTCCAGGATCCGGTCCTCGGCACGGTCGACCGCCCGCGAACGCACTTTGCGCATCTCGGTTTCACGCGTCTGCTTGACTGAAATCTCGATCAGGTCGCGCACGATGCTGTCCACATCGCGCCCGACGTAACCGACTTCGGTGAACTTCGTGGCTTCGATCTTGATGAACGGCGCGTCGGCGAGTTTTGCGAGGCGCCGCGCGATTTCCGTCTTGCCGACGCCGGTCGGTCCGATCATCAAAATGTTCTTCGGCGTGATTTCCTGGCGCAACGGCTCGGCGACCTGCTGGCGGCGCCACCGGTTGCGCAACGCAACAGCTACAGCCTTTTTCGCGCGGCCCTGGCCGATGATGTGTTTGTCGAGTTCCGAGACGATCTCGGCGGGAGTCATGGTTGTCATCGTTGGTCCTTGTCCTGTTACTCGATCGTCTCGATGACGCGATTGTGGTTCGTGTAGATGCACATGTCGCCGGCGATGGTCAGCGCTTTTTCGACGATTTCGCGCGGAGAGAGTTCGGTGTTTTCCGTCAATGCCTGGGCCGCAGCCTGTGCATAGGCGCCGCCTGAACCGATCGCGCAGATGCCGTTTTCCGGGTCGAGCACGTCGCCGTTGCCCGTGATGACCAGCGTGGTTTCTGCGTCGGCGGTAATCAGCATGGCTTCCAGCCGGCGCAACATGCGGTCGGTGCGCCAGTCCTTTGCGAGTTCGACGGCGGCACGCGTCAGGTTCCCTTGGTGTTTCTCGAGCTTTGCTTCGAAGCGGTCCAGGAGCGAAAAGGCATCGGCCGTGCCGCCCGCGAAACCGACGAGTACTTTGCCGCCATAGATGCGGCGCACTTTCTTGGCGCCGCCTTTCATCACGATATTGCCCAACGTCACCTGGCCGTCACCGCCCAAGGCGACCTTGCCGTCGCGTCGCACGGAGACGATCGTCGTGCCGTGAAATTGTTCCATGTGCATTCCTTTGAAAGCTGAGGGGCGCGCTGCGCCGCCGGGGAATCCTTGGGGAGCGTGGAAGAGGCCGGGCGCGTGCGGCATTGCGCTCGACGGACTCTCGTCACGCCCGCGCAAAAAGAGCGCGTCCAATCCATTTTAGGGCGCGGGGGGAATTATCAAGACGCATCGGCCGGCATCTTGCATTCGATGGCCACTGCCGGCCGATCGTCATATGGAATAAGCGTTGCGATGGTTGAAAGACGCGCGCAAAAACAAAAAGGCACACGAATTATCGTGTGCCTTTTTAGTGCTTCCCGGATGCCTGAAGCAATTTCGCAGTCGGCGCGTTTCCCGCCGCGGCTTCAGCCGCAGCGCGTGCCGGCAATGTGCATCAGTCGCCGAACAGCTTCTGGCGCAATTCGCGTCGTTCCTGCGCTTCGAGCGAGAGCGTTGCCGTCGGCCGTGCGATCAGGCGCGGAATGCCGATCGGTTCGCCGGTTTCCTCGCACCAGCCGTAATCGCCGGACTCGATGCGCGCGAGCGACTGCTGCACTTTCTTCAGCAGCTTGCGCTCACGGTCGCGGGTACGCAGTTCGAGGGCATGTTCTTCCTCGATCGTCGCGCGGTCCGCCGGGTCCGGAACGATGACGGTTTCCCGCAGGTTTTCCGTCGTCTGGCCCGCATTCTTGAGAATATCGGCCTGCAACTGCTCCAGTCGGACCCTGAAGAACGCGAGTTGATCGCCGTTCATGTAATCCTTGTCGCCCATCTTCAGGATTTCGTCTTCGGTCAACAATCGATTCGTCGTCATCTGGCTTGCTTCTTCAATGTGGGGCGATGTCGTTCGCCATCTTCGCGGTCGCTCGCCGCGCTCGCCGCCGCCGTTGTCCGGATCTCCCGGCTTCCGGCGATACTCGCCAACAACTACTCCATCCACCGGTCAGGCCAAAGCCTGCTTCTTGCACGGCGCAATACGCGCCTTGCAGACAATTCCCTTGGGATTGATTTTCAAGCGAACCGCCCGCCATCCGATGTTCGGAACAACACTTACCTAGCACTTCCACCTTCTTGCCCTGCTACCTTTTAGCGTCGTTTTCGCGTGCACGGCACGCTCGGGACTTCCGGCGCAGCTACGGGCAAACCCTTGACACTTCAGGCAAAACCGTATCCAGGGCTGTTCCGGTGGGGGCTGTATTGTAACTGAATCGCCATGGCATACGAGGCTCACGCAAAACGCTCCCCCGATTCGTTCGATATCTCAAAAATATAACGCGGTGACGTTTAAAAAGCGATGGTTCTTGGTGGGTGCGAGCACATATTGCAACGGTGGTCGTCGCCAAAAATCGCCGGCGGCAATCCGGGTGGTCCAGGCGCCAAGGATTTTAGCTGTCCCAATGCGTCACATTGGGTGCGCGACGGGCGAGAAATAGCGAGAGAAGTGCCGGAAACAGGCGCTTTTGGCGTCGATGGGCGAAAAAAATGCGCAAAACCGATAAACGGCTTCGCGCATGGCTCATTCAGGCCGGTTCGGCGAGGCTCAGACCAGGCAGGCGGTAAGCCCGTCGATGATCAGATCCTGCGGCAACTCGATACCGATAAACACCATCTTGCTGTTCTTTTTCTCGATCGGCTGCCATTTTGCTGCAAGGTCGCTGCCCATCATCTGGTGCACGCCCTGGAATACGACCTTGCGATCCACGCCTTTCATATATAGCACGCCCTTGTAGCGCAGCAGGCGTTCGCCGTAGATCTGCAGAATCCCGCCGAGGAAATCCTCGAGGCGGTTCGGATCGAACGCGCGGTCGCTGCGAAACACGAAGGACTTGATCTTGTCGTCGTGATGCGCGTGATGATGGTTCGCGTGGCCGTGCTCGTGGTCATGGCTGTGATCGTGGCCGCAGGTTGCGTGGTCGTGATCGTCGTCGTGGGCGTGGTCATGACCGTGGTCGTGCCCGTGCTCGTCATGAGCGTGATCGTCTTCCGCGAGGAAATCCGGGTCGATTTCGAGCTTTGAATTCAGATTGAATCCGCGCAGGTCGAAGATTTCCTTGATGTCGGCATCGCCGAAATTCACCACCTTGATGGCCGCGCGCGGGTTCATGTGCACGAGACGGTGCTTCAGGGCTTCGAGCGCGGCGGCATCGACGAGATCCGACTTCGTGATGAACAGGCGGTCGGCGAAACCCACCTGACGCTGCACGACTTCGTGTTCGTCGAGCTGGTGGTTCGCGTGCTTGGCGTCGACCAGCGTGATGATGGCGTCGAGCAGGAATGCATCAGCAATGGCGTTGTCCATGAAGAACGTCTGCGCAACCGGGCCCGGATTCGCGAGGCCGGTGGTTTCGATCACCACGCGGTCGAAGTTCAGCGTGCCGGCCTTCTTGCGATCCGCGAGGTCTTCGAGCGCGCGCGCCAGATCGCCGCGAATGGTGCAGCAGATGCAGCCGTTGCTCATCTGGATGATCTGCTCGTTCGTTTCCTGAACGAGGATCTCGTTGTCGATGTTTTCTTCGCCGAACTCGTTCTCGATCACGGCGATCTTCATGCCGTGCTGGTCGTTCAGGATGCGCTTGAGCAGGGTGGTTTTGCCGCTGCCCAGAAAGCCGGTCAGGATGGTAACGGGAATCATGATGGTCGCCTGTTCTCTGGAGTCAAAGGTTATTCGTGCAGCGTGGTTCCGGGCGGCGCGGTTGTCGCGCGATGCGTCATTGCCTCGAAATCACGCAGTCAGCCAATTATTTGAACATACTTGTCAAGAGGGTGCTTTGCAGCGCCTTCCCGAACTGTCAACCGAGCTATCAACTATGGCCGCTCATTCGATTTGCAACAATAGGCCTTTCAGGTATTCCCCTTCAGGAAACGCGGTCAAAAGCGGGTGATCGATGCCCGCGCCCAGGCGTTTCAGGATGCGCGCGTCGACTTTCGCGTCGGCTGCGGCGCCCGCGATGATCTTCTGGAACAAATCGGCGTCGATCGCGCCCGAGCACGAATACGTGAACAGCAGGCCGCCCGGGCGCAGCAGCTTGAACCCGGTGAGATTGATGTCTTTGTAGGCGCGCGCGGCCCGGTCCACATGTTCCCGCGATGGCGCGAATTTTGGCGGGTCGAGCACGATCAGATCGAAGCGCTGTCCTTCTTCGTGCAATCGACGCAAGGTCTTGAAGGCATCGGCGTCGAGCCATTCGGCGCGCTCCGGGTCGAACCCGTTCGCCGTGACGTTGCGCTGCGCGAGGGCTAGCGCGTCGCCGGAGGAATCGATCGATACGACTCGTTTTGCCCCGCCTTTCAACGCCGCAAGCGAAAACCCGCCTGTGTAGCAAAAGCAGTTGAGTACGTCGCGCTCTGCTGCGTATTCGCGAACAAGCGCGCGGTTGTCGCGTTGATCGATATAAAAGCCCGTCTTATGGCCGTGTTTCACGTCCACGTAGTAACGCACGCCGCCCTCGTTTGCGATCATCAGTGCTTCGGGCGGCGGGTCGCCAGCCAATACGCCGGTGATGGGTTCGAGGCCTTCTTTCTGCCGGATCGATACATCCGATCGCTCGTAGACGTTCGGGCAACCGGTCGCACCGATCAGTGCTTGAACGATGGCGTCCTTCCACATTTCCACGCCGGTCGCCATGAACTGGCAGACGAGCTGGCCACGACGGGCTTCATCGTCAGCAATGTAGTGATCTACGATCAACCCCGGCAATCCGTCCGCCTCGCCGAAGATCAGCCGCGTGGCGCCGGTATCGCACACCATGGTTCGCCGGTGAGCGATTGCCCGTTGTACGCGCCGCTTGAAAAACGCGTGATCGATGGGCTCGGTTTCATCGAAACTCCATACGCGCGCGCGAATCTGCGACACAGGGCTGTACGACCCGCGGGCCAGGAAGCGGCCTTCGTGCGAGCGGATCATCACGGTCGCGCCGGGCGCGGGCTTGCCCTCCACATGTTCTATGGCGGTCGCATAAATCCACGGATGGCGGCGCGCGAGCGACTTGTCTTTCGCCGGTTTCAGCGTGATGGTGTTCATTCGACCTTCTTGTGAACGCGCTGACGGATACGGCGCAGCCACGCTTTGTTGTTCCTGGCGATCTGTAACAGCCGGGGTGAAGCGTTGCTCTAGTCCCGCTTCTTGGCGCGAGGATGGGCCTGGTCGTAGACGCGCGCCAGATGCTGAAAGTCGAGAGACGTATAAACCTGGGTCGCGGTAATGCTCGCGTGCCCGAGGAGCTCCTGCACGGCGCGAAGGTCGCCGCTGGATTGAAGCACGTGCGTGGCAAACGAATGCCGCAGCACGTGGGGATGCACATTGGACGGAACGCCCGCCTGCAGTGCCATGCGTTTCACCCGGTCGCGCACTACATTCGGCGTCATCCGATTGCCGCGTACCGATAAAAACAGCGCATGGGGATCGAGCTTCACGAATTGTCCGCGCACTTCAATCCATGCACGCAAAGCCGTGATCGCCTTGCTCCCGACGGGCACCGACCGCCGCCGGTTGCCCTTGCCGAGCACGTTCACTTCGGCGCTAGCCAGATCGAGCCAGCCTGCTGACGAATAACCATCGGATTGCACGAAATGGACGTCGATCCCGACCAGTTCAGCCAGGCGCAAGCCGGACGAATAGAAGAGTTCAAGTATGGCGTGGTCGCGCAAGGCTTCGGGTGTGTCGGCGTGGGGCGCTTCCATGAGAGCGTTGGCGTCATCCACGGAAAGCGCTTTAGGCAGGCTTTTCGCGCGTTTCGGCGCGCGCACGGTGGCGACGGGATTCGCAGCCATTTCGACGCGCTCGGCGAACCATCGGTAAAACGCCCGCCAGACCGATAAGCGATGCGCAATCGAACGCGCCGACAGGCCGCCCCCATGAGCGCGGGCCACGGCGCCGCGCATGTCCGTTGCAATGAGGGATTCCAGCGCGCGGCCATTGGCGAGCTTTTTCAGCTCGTCGAGTTCATGCGTGTAGCCGCGCAGCGTATGTTCCGATAAACGCCGCTCATGCTCGAGCATCGATAAATAGGCGGCGACCGGATCGGCGTTCATGTCAGTGGGGCAGCAAGCGGCTGAGCGCTGCGCTGCCGAGCGTGCCGATCTGCGAAAGGAAGTCGGTTGCCATGCCTTCATGGAAACGGCGCGGATCGGGCGAACCCATCACCAGCAGGCCGAACGCGGGCGCTTCGGGTCCGGCCGACGGATCGCGCAGCGCAATCAGCGCGATGGACTCGGTGGTGTTCGCGGTATCGACGACACCATCCGTAGTTGCCGAAGCCACCGATACCGAACTCGCCGACGTCAGCCATTGCGCCGCCTCGAATCCCGTGTTCGCGCCGCAATACGGCGCGGCGAGGCCACTGGTGAAGGTGCGTACTTCCGCGCTCGTGGTCCTGGCAAACTCCGCCTGTGCGTAAGGCTCGGCTACGTCCCACACGCGCAGCGCCGCCTGCGGCACGTCGAAAATTTCGCACAGACCTGCGGGAATGGTCTTCGGCAATGCGTGCGGATCGCGCTCGGACATGACCCGGATGGTCCACCGATGAAACTTGGCAGCAATGCTGTCGTTCTCGTGTCCGTAGCGCAGCAATTCGGCTAGCCGCCGCTCCATCTGCTTGTTTTTGTCGCGCAGCATTTCCATCTGCCGTTCCTGCAGCGACACGGCCGACTTGCCATGCGGATTGGACAAGCGGATGGTGCCCAGCAGCTCGGCGTGCGCAGCGAAGAAATCCGGATTGGCGAGCAGGTAATCGGCGACTTCTCGTTCGGTCATGGTATCGGGCAACATCGGGTTCCTGGCGGTCAGTCGGCTGTGGCGAGGTCGGCGGGAAGCTCGATCTCGCCTTCGAATACGGTGGTGGCCGGGCCGGCCATGAAAAGCGCGGCGTCCGGATCGCGCGTGCCGTCCCAGGTGATGGTGAGCACGCCGCCATGCGTCTGAACCCGAACCGGCGAGTCAAGCAGCCCACGGCGAATGCCCGCAGCAACGGCTGCACACGCACCCGTACCGCAGGCGAGCGTTTCACCCGCGCCACGCTCGAAGACTCGCAGCTTGACGGCGCTCCGGCTTTCGATTTGCATGAACCCCGCGTTCACCCGCTTCGGAAAACGCACATGATGTTCGATCAACGGCCCTTCGGTCAGCACTGGCGCGGTCTCGACGTCGGCGACGACCTGGACGGCGTGAGGATTGCCCATTGAAACCGTGGAAATCCAGCGGGTTTCGCTTTGCACGTCGAGCGGCCAAAGGGTATCCGCGCCTTCGGTGCGCCCTTGCAATCCTTCGGCATTGAACGGCACGCGCTGGGGTTCGAACTCGGGACGCCCCATGTCGACCATGACGTCGCCGTTTTCCTGCATTGTCAGAACGATTACGCCTTGCTGCACTTGCACCCGGACGCTCATTTTGTTGGTCAGGCCGCGGTCGCGAACAAACTTCACGAAACAGCGCGCGCCGTTGCCGCAATGTTCGACCTCGCCGCCATCGCAGTTAAAGATTCGATACTTGAAATCCACGCCGTCGATGTCCGGCTTTTCAACCAGCAGCAACTGGTCTGCGCCCACGCCAAAGTGGCGGTCCGCGAGCGCGCGCACCTGCGCCGCGTTCAGCGAAAGCGGTTTAGAGTAGCCGTCGATCACGACAAAGTCGTTGCCCGCGCCGTGCATTTTGGTGAATTCGAGTTTCATGTCGCTATTGTAAGTGACGCGAAGGCTGCGCATGCACTAGGCCGAATGGGGGGTGAGCCCGGATTCATGCAGCAATCGCGAGCCGTTTCCCTGATACTGGATTCTCAGTAAAAGCCCGGCTCGCCGGGTGGCCGAGTTTTGAAGCGCTTGTGTACCCAGTAGTACTGCTCGGGCATGAGGCGCACCTGCTCCTCCAGGAACGCGTTCATGCGGCGCGCGTCGGCATCGTCGTCGCCAGTGGGGTAGTTGTCCCAGGGCTTGAAGACCTTGAGCTTGTAGCCCTTGTAGTTCGGCAGGACTTCGCCCACGAACGGCATGATCTGCGCATGGCCGGTCTTGGCCAGCCGGCCGACTGCGGTAAGCGTGCACGCCTGGACGCCGAAGAACGGCACGAAGGTCGAATTGCGCATGCCGTAGTCCATATCGGCGCCGAGCATGACGGGCTTGCGGTCGCGCAGCCACCGCAGCACGATCCGGGCGCTGTCAGCGCGGCTGGCCATTTCGGCGTCGAAACGGCCGCGCTGCTTCTTCGCGACGTCGTCAAGCGTCTTGTTCGACATGGGCTGGTACAGCGATCCGCACGTCCGGTGCAGTTCGTGGTTGATCCAGACCGAGGCCGCTTCAATGGCGACGAAGTGAAAGCCGAGCAGCAAGGTCGGCGGCATGTCGGGGTCCAGCAGATCGACCTGGCTTTCCACCTGGATCAGCTTGGCGAGCTTTTCAGCCGGGGCGAACCATTGCACGCTGCGCTCGACGTAGCTGCGGATTGCGTGCCGGAAATGCTTTTGCGCGACTTCTTCGCGGCGTTCGGGCGTCCACTCCGGAAAGCAGAGGCTCAGGTTGATGTGCACGATCCGTTTCCGGTGGCTCGGAATCTGATAAAGCAGCCAGCCGAGGGCATCGCCGAAACGAGCCGTGATGCCGTATGGAATCAGGGCCAGCAGTTTCAGCAAGCCGACTGCGAGCGCAACCCCGATGCGGCCTAACATGTGACGCTCCCGAGGATCGTTACGGCTGGACTGGTGCAATACCGGGAAGCGTCCCGGGCTTTGAAAAAGTGAGGGTTGGTGTTGGTTGGCGACAAACGGTCTGCTCTGTGACAAATTAGAGAAGTCGCTATAATAAAACCTTCGCCGAGTTAATGGACAACTTGCGGGGCGAAGCCGGAACGTGCTTAACGGTGCGTTTCGGACCATGTTTTCCGCTAAAGCGTCGCCGCTTCAGACTCCAAACGAAGTCGGCTACGTGAGTAACTTACCCGTATCTAAATTGGAGTCTGAAGCGTGTCAAACAACTACTTCTTTACCTCTGAATCCGTCTCTGAAGGCCACCCGGACAAGGTTGCCGACCAGATCTCCGACGCCATCCTCGACGCCATCCTGGCTCAGGACAAGTACTCCCGCGTCGCGGCCGAAACGCTTTGCAACACTGGCTTGGTCGTCCTGGCGGGCGAAATCACAACCCAGGCGAACGTCGACTACATCCAGGTCGCGCGCGACACCATCAAGCGCATCGGTTACGACAACACGGATTACGGCATCGACTATCGCGGCTGCGCCGTGCTCGTGGCATATGACAAACAGTCGCGGGATATCGCGCAAGGTGTTGACGCCGCGCACGACGACAACCTCGACCAGGGCGCCGGCGACCAGGGCCTGATGTTCGGCTACGCCTGCGACGAAACGCCTGAGTTGATGCCGCTGCCCATTCACCTGTCGCACCGTCTGGTCGAGCGTCAGGCGAACATGCGCCGCGACGGCCGCCTGAACTGGCTGCGTCCGGACGCGAAGTCGCAAGTCACCGTGCGTTATGTCGATGGCAAGGCGCACAGCATCGATACCGTCGTGCTGTCCACGCAGCACGCGCCGGACATCGAATTGAAGGCGCTGCGCGAAGCGGTGATCGAGGAGATCATCAAGCCGGTGCTCCCGCCAGAGCTGATCAAGGGCGACATCAAGTTTCTGGTGAACCCGACCGGGCGTTTCGTTATCGGCGGTCCGCAAGGCGATTGCGGCTTGACAGGCCGCAAGATCATTGTCGATACCTACGGCGGTGCTGCGCCTCACGGCGGCGGCGCGTTTTCGGGCAAGGATCCGTCGAAGGTCGACCGCTCGGCGGCTTATGCGGGACGTTATGTCGCGAAGAACATCGTGGCCGCGGGCCTGGCTTCACGTTGCCTGATCCAGGTGTCGTACGCCATTGGCGTGGCGCGCCCGACTTCGGTCATGGTGAACACGTTTGGTACGGGCCGCGTGTCGGATGCGAAGATCCAGGAGCTCGTGCTCGAGCATTTCGACCTGCGTCCGAAGGGCATCATCCAGATGCTCGACCTGCTGCGCCCGATCTACGAGAAGTCGGCTGCATATGGTCACTTTGGCCGAGAAGAGCCGGAATTTACGTGGGAAGCCACGGACAAGGCATTGCTGTTGGCTGAAGCCGCTGGTACGGAACCCGTAACCGAAACGGCTTGACCTCCACGTATGGAAAAGCCCGCCAAGCGTTGTTCACGCCTGGCGGGCTTTTTTTTACCGGGGCTGGAGTGCTGCGCGCAAAGGCTAGTGCTACTTTGAAATAATCAGCGGGTGGAAAACCCAAACCATCCGGCGCTGGCAGAAAGCCTGCGCGGGCGTCGGCTAGACGTATTAATTACACCCGGTAATGGTTTTGATTTTGAGACAGGCGCACGTAATTGCGCCGGTTTTCGCAATAAGGCTTTGAGCGTCGCTTGCCGCGATACCGCCCTTAACCGAAGACTGGAAAAGAAACCGTGAAACCAGGAACGAATACCATCCACGGGATGCGAGTTTCTGAAACTTCCTGCAAGTAATTGAGTGCGCGCCGAATGATGGCGCAGGGCACGGACGACGCGTCGTCCAGCGGGGCGTGCGGCGCGGACGGCGGCACGTGTAAGACGATTGGCGAAACGGATATTCATGGATCTCACAAGCCTGAGTTGCCAAAGCAATGACCCGACAGTAGCCGTGTCAAAAAAAGCGTTCAACAGTTCGAGTAATTGAAGACAAGAAAAGTTGCTGAACGAAACGCGCAATAATTTAATAGATATTCATCGAAAGCGATTTTCGATGTGCTCTCTCAATGCCCGGCAGATTATCGAAGAATTGTTACTGCCGGAAGTCAGCACTTTCCCGCAGGAAAGTTCGACCATGGGCGCTCGCGCTCCGGCACGCTGGACATGCTGTGGCGATTTACAATCAGCGTATTCGCCCTGAATTTGCGGGCCGCTTACGGTTTCCTTGACCGCAGGCAGCCGGCAAGACGCATTTCCCTGTGAGCCGATATGCCGAATCAAACGAAGTTGGAACAAGTCCGCGTGTTGCGGGAAAACGGTTACGTCGTGGTGCCCGGTCTTGTCTCGCCCGAGCGCTGCGAAGCCATGCGCAACGTCGCACGGGAACAGTTGGCGCAAGCGGCTGCGCCGGTGGAATTCGAAGCCGACCTGCAATACCCCGGCGCTCCGAACTCGAAGGACGCGCCCGGCGGACACACCGTGCGCCGACTGCTCGACGCCTACAGCCGCGATACGCTGTTCGCGGACTGGGCAACGTCGCCCGATGTGCGCGGCTGGATGGAAACCTACTTTGGCGAAACGCCCGTGCTTTCACGCGCGCATCACAACTGCGTGATGACGAAGCATCCGGCATATGGCAGCCTGACCGGATGGCATCGCGATGTGCGGTACTGGAATTTCGAGCGCGACGACCTGGTTTCAGCGTGGGTCGCGCTCGGTAACGAGACGGTGGAAAACGGCGGGTTGTGGTTCGTGCCGATGTCGCAGAAGTTGCCGTTCACGTCGGAGCGTTTTGATGACGCCAAGTTCTTCCGCTCCGACCTGCCCGAGAATGCGGCGCTGATACACGCCGCGGTATCGCCGAAACTGAATGCCGGCGACGTGGTGTTTTTCCACTGCAACACGTTGCATTCCGCCGGCAAGAACCTCACCGATGCCGTGAAGTTCTCGCTCGTCTACACGTACCGGGGCGCGAGCAATTTCCCGTTGCCGGGAACGCGCTCGGCGGCGAAGGAAGACGTTCCGTTGGTCTGACGCTCCGGCTTAACGGCCCTTGCTCGGAATGGCCAGGCCGATAAGCCCGGCGAGCATGGCGACCATGCCGCCGGCGATCAGCCAGATTGTCTTGTTCGTCGGCGAACCGGTGAAAAAGCGCGACACATCGTTGCTCAGCGAATGGAACGACTGGCCGCCGAAGTAAAGCAGCACAACGCCGCCCACGATCAGCGCAATGGAAATCGCCTTGGTCATATAAGTCTCGTCTGTGTGTGGACCGAAAGCTTATTCAACCCGGCCGGATGCGTCCAGCATCGAAACAATGGCTTCACGCGGGAGCGCTTCCGGGCGGCGGCGCGGGCGTTTCGGCCGGCTTGATGCCCGGCTTGATCTGGCGGAGCAAGTCAGCTTGCACGTTCGCGTAGTCGGTACGGTTCGTCCAGACGCCGATGTTCAGCTTCGGGCCGGTATCGGTGTACTCGGAGACGGCAATCCACGGTTTGTTTTTTTCATCGTTGATGATGCGCGGGTCGGTTTCCACGATCCGGTGCAGCGAAGCCAGCGTTTTCTCGATGTTCTGGTCTTCCGGAATGATCACGTTCAGCACCACGCGCCGGCGATCGTTCGCGGTGAAGTTCGTGACCGGGTTTGCCCAGATCGTGCTGTTCGGCACAAACATGATGACGCCGTCACTTTTTGTCAGGCGCGTGGTGAACAGGCCGATCTCGTTGACCGTTCCTGCCGTCGCACCCACGCCTTCTATGTAGTCGCCCACTTTGAAAGGCCGAAGCAGGAGCAGCATCAAGCCGGCGGCAATGTTCTGCAGCGTGCCTTGCAACGCCAGGCCGATCGCCAGACCGGCAGCGCCGAGCACGGTCAGGAA
>NZ_JBSIPA010000147.1:0-13358 GCF_053574605.1 Caballeronia sp. M23-90
TGATCGTGAACGGGCTGCATGCGCGCTGGGTGATGATCGGCGACGATTTCCGCTACGGCGCCAGACGCGCCGGCGATTTCGAGTCGCTCGAAGCGGCGGGACACAAATACGGCTTCGAAGTCGAGCATTTCAACAAGACGTTTGCCGCGCAGTCGCCGGACAGGTTCGTCGAAGATGTGATCGTGAACGGGCTGCATGCGCGCTGGGTGATGATCGGCGACGATTTCCGCTACGGCGCCAGACGCGCCGGCGATTTCGAGTCGCTCGAAGCGGCGGGACACAAATACGGCTTCGAAGTCGAGCAGATGGCGACCGTCGCGGACCTGAACGGCGCGCGCATTTCAAGTTCGGGCGTGCGTGCATCGCTGGTTGCAGGCGACCTGGACGCCGCCCGGCTCGCGCTCGGACGCCCTTATGTCATCAGCGGACACGTGATCCATGGGCAAAAGCTCGGGCGCGATCTCGGTTTTCCCACGCTCAACGTCCCGATCGCGCACAAGCGGCCGGCGCTCGCGGGGATTTTTGCCGTGCGCGTGCATGGACTTGCGGCCGAGCCGCTGCCGGGCGTGGCGAGTCTCGGAATACGACCAACCGTCGATGATTCAGGCCGCGTCCTGCTCGAAACCTTCGTGCTCGACTGGCATGGCGACGCCTACGGCAAGCTCGTGCGGATCGAATTCCTGCAAAAGCTGCGGGATGAGGAAAAGTACGTGGACCTCGAAACCCTGACGGCGGCCATCGCCCGCGACGTGACAAACGCGCGCGCGTATTTCGCCGCCGACGTCAATTCAAGCGGCCGCGACAGCGGTTTCGCAACGTCGGCAACGGACCGAATTAGGTGAGCGCGTAGTGCCGGGACGCAAATCCCGACGCGCTGCCCGCTGCCTCGCTCATCACATCGCGGATACCTTTTCAAGCATTTCGAGCCCGTTCCCGGATGCCATCCAAGTCCGGAACCGCCGCTTCATCGAATCCATATCGAGTCATTCATGAGCAACAAGAAAGAAGCCAAGCCCCAGTCGAAATATCCGGTCAACCTGCTCGATACACCGTTTCCCATGCGTGGCGATTTGCCCAAGCGCGAGCCGCAATGGGTGAAGGAATGGCAGGACAACAAGATCTACGAGAAGATCCGCGCCGCCAGCAAAGGCCGCAAGAAGTTCATCCTGCATGACGGCCCGCCGTATGCGAATGGCGACATCCATCTTGGCCACGCGGTGAACAAGATCCTGAAGGACATGATCGTGAAGGCGCGCAACCTGGCGGGCTTCGACGCGGTTTATGTGCCAGGCTGGGATTGCCATGGCATGCCTATCGAAATCCAGATCGAGAAGCAGTTCGGCAAGTCCTTGCCGGCGCGCGAAGTGATGGAAAAGGCCCGCAAATATGCGAGCGAGCAGATCGAAAAGCAGAAGCTGGGTTTTCGTCGGCTGGGCATTCTCGGCGACTGGGACAAACCGTACAAGACCATGAACTTCGTCAACGAAGCGGGCGAAATCCGTGCGCTGGGGAAGATCGTCGAGAAGGGTTATGTGTATCGCGGGCTGAAGCCGGTGAACTGGTGTTTCGATTGCGGCTCGGCGCTGGCCGAAGCGGAAGTGGAATACAAGGACAAGACCGATCCGACCATCGACGTGATGTTCGCCTTCGCCGAGCCGGAAAAAACCGCGCAGGCTTTCGGACTCACCGAACTGCCGAAGGGTGGCAATGAGGCGGAAGGCGGCATCGTGATCTGGACCACGACGCCGTGGACGATTCCCGCCAACCAGGCGCTGAACGTGCATCCGGAGATCGTCTACAGCCTCGTCGATACCGAAAAGGGTCTGCTGATCCTGGCGGAAGAACGTGTCGAGGAGTGCCTCAAGCAATACGGCGTGACCGGCACGACCATCGCTACCACAACGGGCGAGAAGCTGAGCGGCCTGCGTTTTCACCATCCGCTGAGCGCGGCGCATCCGGGCTACAAGCGCACGGCGCCGGTGTTTCTCGGCGACTATGTGACGACGGAAAGCGGCACGGGGATCGTGCATTCGTCGCCGGCATATGGCGTGGAAGACTTTATCTCGTGCAAGGCACATGGCATGACGGACGCCGACTTCATCAACCCCGTGATGGGCGATGGGCGGTACATCGAGTCGTTGCCGCTCTTCGGCGGCCTGTCGATCTGGGAAGCGAACGACCAGATCATCGAAGCGCTGCGCGGCGCGCACTCGCTGCTCAAGACCCAGAAGTACACGCACAGCTACATGCACTGCTGGCGCCACAAGACGCCGATCATCTATCGGGCGACGTCGCAGTGGTTCGCGGGCATGGACGTGAAGCCGAACGACACCTCACGCACGCTGCGCGAGACCGCGCTGGAAGGCATCGAGAACACCGCGTTCTTCCCGGCCTGGGGCAAGCAGCGCCTGTACAGCATGATTGCGAACCGCCCGGACTGGACGCTTTCGCGTCAGCGCCAATGGGGCGTGCCGATGGCGTTCTTCGTGCACAAGGAAACGGGCGATCTGCATCCGCGCACGCTGGAACTGCTTGAGGAAGTGGCAAAGCGCGTGGAGGTAAGCGGCATCGAGGCATGGCAAACGCTCGATCCCCAGGAACTCCTCGGCGACGAAGCCAACATGTACGAAAAGAATCGCGACACGCTCGACGTCTGGTTCGATTCCGGCACGACGCATTGGCACGTGCTGCGCGGCTCGCACAAGGATTCGCTGCAGTTCCCGGCCGACTTGTATCTGGAAGGTTCGGACCAGCATCGCGGATGGTTCCATTCGTCGTTGCTGACGGCTTCCATGCTCGATGGCCGTCCGCCGTACAACGCGCTGTTGACCCACGGCTTCACCGTCGATGGCGAAGGCCGCAAGATGTCGAAGTCGCTCGGCAACGGCGTCGATCCGCATGAAGTGTCGAACCGGCTGGGCGCGGAAATCATCCGCTTGTGGATTGCATCGACGGATTATTCCGGCGAGCTCGCGATCTCGGAAGAGATCCTGAAACGCGTGACGGAGACCTATCGGCGGATTCGCAACACGCTGCGTTTTCTCTTGTCCAATCTCTCCGATTTCGACTTCGAGAAGGACGCGCGTCCGGTCGGAGAATGGCTCGAGATCGATAAATACGCCGTCGCGCTCGCACAGAACCTGCAAGACGATGTCCTCGCGCATTACGAGAAGTTCGAGTTCCATCCGGTGGTGTCGAAGCTCGCGACGTTCTGCTCGGAAGATCTCGGCGGGTTCTATCTGGATGTGCTGAAGGACCGGCTCTACACCATGAAGCCCGATTCGAGCGAACGCCGCGCGGCGCAGACGGTGCTGCATCACATCGCCCATGGTTTGCTGCGCCTGGTCGCGCCGTATCTGTCGTTCACGGCGGAAGAGGCGTACAAGGTCCTGCAACCCGGCCGCGATACGATCTTCACCGAGGTTTATCACGACTACCCGCAAGTACCGGATGCCGGTGAGCTGCTCGACAAGTGGACGCTGATCCGCTCGGCGCGCGGCGACGTCACCAAGGCGCTGGAAGAAGCGCGCACGGCCAACCTGATCGGTTCGTCGTTGCAGGCTGAAGTGGAAGTGCGGGCAAGCGGCGCGCGTTATCAGGCGCTGGCAAGTCTCGGCGACGACCTCAGTTTCGTGCTGATCACTTCGGCGGCGCAGGTCGTGGAAGTGGCGAGCGAAGCGGACGAAGGTGTCGATGTGATTGCATCGAAGTATCTGAAATGCGAGCGCTGCTGGCATTACACGGCGGACGTGGGGGCATCGGCGGAACATCCCGGCTTGTGCTTCCGGTGTATCAGCAACCTCTTCGGTGAAGGCGAAAAGCGGAGCGCAGCATAATGGCAAGAACGATGTCGAAACAAAGCAGTGGTTCCCTCGCGCCGTGGCTGGGTGTGTCGCTGATCGTGATTCTCTTCGATCAACTCTCGAAGATCGCTGTGGCGCGGGTGTTCAGCTACGCAGAACCCCACGCGCTTACGCCGTTCTTCAACCTGTTTCTTGTCTATAACAAGGGCGCGGCGTTCAGCTTCCTGGCTGCCGCCGGCGGATGGCAGCGCTGGGGTTTCACGGCGCTCGGCATGGTCGCGGCGATCGTGATCGTCTATTTACTCAAGCGCCACGGCACGCAGCGTTTGTTCTGCACGGCGCTCGCGCTGATCATGGGCGGCGCGCTTGGCAATGTGATCGATCGCGTGGCTTATGGGCACGTGATCGACTTCCTGGACTTCCACGTCAACGGATGGCACTGGCCGGCGTTCAATCTCGCCGACAGCGCGATCACCATTGGCGCGGTGCTGCTCGTATTCGACGAACTGCGGCGCGTGCGCGGAGCGAAGTAACCCGCCTTACGGCGAGCTTTTTGGAGGCAGCGTTGGACACGGCAGAACTCGCAGGAAAGCATCTGGTACTCGGCCTGTCGGGCGGTATCGCTTGCTACAAGATTGCTGAGCTCACGCGGCTGCTGGTGAAAGCCGGCGCGACGGTTCAGATCGTCATGACCGAAGCCGCCACGCAGTTCATCACGCCTGTCACCATGCAGGCGTTGTCCGGGCGTCCCGTCTACACGTCGCAATGGGACGCGCGGATTGCGAACAACATGGCGCATATCGATTTGTCGCGTGAAGCCGATGCAATCGTGATCGCGCCCGCGTCCACCGACTTTATCGCGAAGCTCGCGCATGGCAACTGCGACGACCTGCTCTCCACGTTGTGCGTGGCGCGCGATTGTCCGCTGCTCGTCGTCCCCGCAATGAACCGCCAGATGTGGCAGAACCCGGCGACGCAACGCAACGTCGCGCAACTGCGTGCCGATGGCGTGCAGGTGCTCGGTCCGGACTCCGGCGCACAAGCGTGCGGCGAGGTGGGCGATGGCCGGATGCTGGAACCCTCGGCTACGTTCGAAGCGATCTGCGCGTTCTTCCAGCCGAAGATCCTGCAAGGGCATCGCGTGTTGATCACGGCCGGCCCGACCTTCGAACCGCTCGATCCCGTGCGCGGCATTACCAATCGATCATCCGGCAAGATGGGTTTTGCATTGGCGCGTGCGGCGGCTCAGGCCGGGGCCGATGTGCATCTGGTCGCCGGTCCGGTTACGCTGGAAACGCCCTGGGGCGTGGATCGGGAAGATGTGCAGACCGCGCAGCAGATGCACGACGCCGTGCTGCACGCTTCAGCCGATGCGGACATCTTCATTGCGGTGGCGGCGGTCGCCGACTGGCGTGTCGATCATGTGAGCGAACACAAGATCAAGAAGGCCGCTGACCACGCCATGCCCACCTTCACGTTCATCGAAAATCCGGACATTCTCGCGACCGTCGCGCGTTTGCCGAATCCGCCGTATTGCGTTGGTTTTGCGGCGGAAAGCGGCGATCTCGAAGTGCATGGCGAAGAAAAACGCGCCCGCAAGAATGTGCCGCTTCTGATCGGCAATCTCGGGCCGCTGACGTTTGGTCTGGACGACAACGAGGTCGTGCTGTTCGAAGCATCGGGTATTACACGCCTGCCGCGCGCCGATAAAAAACTGTTGGCCCGTTTGCTCATCGCCGAAATTGCGAAGCGTGTGCCGCGCGGCGGATCGCTGCTGTCTTGACCGGATGGACCGCCATGCCAACCAGACTCTCCGTACTCGACCAAACACCGGTCATTCACGGCCACACCACCGCCGACGCCATCGCGGCCACGCTCGATCTGGCGCGCCTCGCCGATGACCTCGGCTACACGCGTTACTGGTGCGCGGAGCATCACGGTTTGCGGGGGGTATCGAATCCGTGTCCGGAGGTTTTGCTGGCGCGCATTGGCAGCATCACGCAGCAGATCCGCATTGGTTCGGGCGGCGTCATGCTGCCCTACTACAGCGCGTTCAAGGTGGCCGAGCAATTCCTGATGCTCGAAGCGCTGTTCCCGAACCGCGTGGACCTGGGCGTTGGACGCGCGCCCGGCGGCGATATGCGCACGGCGCAGGCGGTGGCCGCAGGCGACTACAATCGCGGCGATATTTTTCCGCAGCAGGTCGGCGAACTCGTTGGTTTGTTCGACGGCACCCTCCCCGACGATCATCTCGCGCACGGCGTTTTGCTGCAGCCTGAAATCGAAACGCGTCCTGAATTGTGGATGCTCGGTTCCAGCGACTTTGGCGGTTTGCTCGCAGCGCAACTGGGAATTCGCTTCGCGTTCGCGCATTTCATCAACGCACAATACGGGCATCGGGTGGCGGAGGCGTATCGCGAACGGTTTGTATCGCGTAATGGGTCGAAGCCTTATCTTGCCGCCGCCGTATTCGTGATTTGCGCCGATACCGAAACCGAAGCGGCCGCGCTCGAACGCGCCGTGGATCTGCGCCGCGTGCAAATGGCTTATGGGCTGAACATGCCGATTCCATCCATTGCGCAAGGGGCGAACCAGGCGTTCGGCGAGCGCGAACTGAACGTCATTGCGCGCGAAAAGAATCGCAGCATCATCGGTACGCCGGAACGCGTGACCGAACAATTGCATGAACTCCAGCAACGTTTCGATGCCGACGAACTGATCGTGCTGACGGTGGCGGGAAGTTATCAGGCGCGTCTGCGCTCGTATGAACTGCTGGCTGAAGCGTTCGAACTCAACAAACAGAACTCATGAAACTCGACATCAAGATCCTCGATGCGCGCATGCGCGATTACTTGCCCGCCTACGCCACGTCGGGAAGCGCCGGACTCGATCTGCGCGCGTGCCTGGACGCACCCATCACGCTCGAGCCGGGTCAGACCACGCTCGTGCCCACGGGCCTCGCAATTCATATCGAAGATCCGGGTTATGCGGCGCTGATTTTGCCGCGCTCCGGCCTGGGTCACAAACACGGCGTGGTGCTCGGGAATCTGGTCGGCTTGATCGACTCGGACTATCAGGGGCAACTGATGATCTCGACATGGAATCGCGGCGATACGGCGTTTACGCTGAACCCGCTTGAACGCCTTGCGCAACTGGTGATCGTGCCGGTGGTCCAGGCAACGTTCAATATTGTCGATGACTTCGCCCAGAGCGAGCGCGGCGCCGGTGGTTTCGGCAGCACGGGCAAGCACTGAGCTTCGGCCAACTAAAAAGCGCTACGCGCGGCACGCCGCCGCGTAAGTCCTGATCACCTGCCGCACGCGATCCTGGACTAGCGCGAGCGGCTCGTTCTTCAACTGACCGCGCCGCACTGCCCAATATTGATCCGGCAAGAACTGGCTGAGCAGGTTCTCCGGAATCTTGAAGGCGCCCAGGTTATCCAGCAGCTTTTGCGCGGCTTTGGTGATCTCCGAATCAGCCCAGTAATAACGCACACGATCGCTGTAACTGTACGTGCGCAACACGCGCTGCTGTTCGGCATCGCCGTGATAATACTTTTCCCAGTTGCCTGGCTTGTCGAGCATCACACGCTCGACGACTGAGCGCAGATTCGAGCGCTTGTCCGCGGGGACCAACTGCGTTTCGATGTCCGCCAGCGCGTAAAGCGCCTCGCGCAACGCGAAGGTCACGCCCGGACCAACCTTGAGAATGCGGAAGCCATCACGGACCAATGCCGTCAACGCTTCGGAGGTTTGGTAATCGGTGGAATGCGCCTCGAAAACCATGCCGGAAAGATCGTCCAGCGCGCTCTTCAACGACTCTGCACGCGACGGCACATAGTCGATCACCTTCGTGTGATCGAATTCCACGCCCGGCTGCACGACCAGCGCGATCACGCGCGGCCACGTGTCCTCTACGCCCTGCTCTTCCCACGCCTTCTTGTGGACCGCAGCCGTTTCAATTGCGGCTGCGCGCGATGTCGGTTCAACGATCTCAAGTTCTTCGGCCGCGCCGCCGGGCACCGGCACTTCCGTGCCGATCACATACACCGGGCTTACGCTGAGACTCGCGCGCTTTACGGCCGCTTCGGCCACCGCGCACAAACGCGCGGCGCGCGAGGCCACAACTGCGTCCGACAAACGCTCGGGATCATCGGCGCAAGCCATGCTGGTATCGAGGTGAATCTTCGTGAATCCCGCCGATGCATACGCATCGATCAACGCATCGGCGCGTTTCATGGCTTCTTCAGCCGGCAAATGACGCCATGCGTTCGGTCCGAGATGATCGCCGCCGAGAATCAGATGCTCATGCGGGAAGCCGACACGCTCTGCAATCGAGCGCACGAACTCCACGAAATCGGCGGGCTTCATGCCCGTGTAGCCGCCGTACTGGTCGACCTGATTCGATGTCGATTCAATCAGCAACGGCGTGCCGTCTTCCAGCGCCTGCCGCATGGCCGCTTCCAGCACCCACGGATGCGCGGAACAAATCGAATAGATGCCGGCAAGCCATGCCGAAGCGGGATGCGCATTGCTCAAGCGCGAGACGATCGAATTCATGACATTACTCCGTGGCTGTTTTAAAAAACGCGTCGAGCTCGGCGAAGGTCGCTGTGCCTTCCATCGGGCCTTTCACGCCGACCGCCCGCGCCCCGCTTGCGCTCGCATATTTGAGCGCCGCCTCCACGTCCATGCCTTGGGCGCGGCAACTGATGTACGTCGCGCCGAAGCAATCGCCCGCGCCCGTCGGATCGAGTTCTTCGACTTTGAACGCCGGGCGATGCGTCTCGCCGTTGGCATCGAAGAAACTGCAGCCTTCCGCACCGCGCTTCACCACCACTTCCTTCACGCCGCGCTTGAGCAGCTCGTCGATCGCCCCACGCTCCGACGTTGCGCTCGCGAGCAACGTCACTTCATGACCGCTTGGCAGGAAGACGTCGGTGTAATCGAGGATGAAGTCGAGCGCATCGCGCATTTCCGGAATCCGCAGCATTTCCTTGCGGATGTTCGGATCGAAACTCACCGTGCCGCCGTTCTTCTTCACCGTTTCGATAGCCTGCTTCATGGCTTCGATGATCCTGAACGAGAACAGTGACGACCCCATCACGTGGAAGTTGCCGCAGTTGGCGAGCAGGTCTTCGCGCAAGTTCGCCACCGACAACTGCGCCGACGCACTGTTCGTGATGTTGTAGATGAAATCGCGATCGCCGTCTTCGCGGTACGTCACGAACGCGCTGCCCGTGGTCGCGTCTTTAAGCACGGCGATGCCGGAAACGTCCACCCCGTCGGTCCGTAGGCGTTCGACGTTGAGCACGCCGAAGTCGTCGTCGCCCACGCAACCAATCATGGCGCAGGGGCTGCCGAGCTTCGCCACCTGATCGATAAAGATCGCCGGCGCGCCGCTGGCAAAAGGGCCGATCAGCGTGCCCGGTTCGCTGAAACGCTGGCCGATCTTCGTGGCCATGATCTCGACCAGGATCTCGCCCATCGCGACGATGGTGCCGGCCTTCGAGGGAACACCGTTTGAATTAGGCATGACGTTTCTTCGTTTGAACATCGATACACACCGCGACCAGAATCACGATGCCTTTCACGATGAGTTGATAGAAATAGGGAACGCTCAACAGGTTCATGCCGTTGTTGATGACGCCGATGATCAGCGCGCCGATCAGCGTTCCGGTGATCGTTCCATAACCGCCCGAGAGACTCGTGCCGCCGAGCACGGCTGCGGCAATGGCATCGAGTTCATAACCAATACCCGCGTTCGGCTGCGCCGAGTAAAGCCGCGATGTCATCAGCACGCCGCCAATGCTCGCAAGCAGACCCGAGATCATGAAGATCATGATCCGCAGACGGTTCACATCGATACCCGAATACAGCGCCGCCTCGCGATTGCCGCCTGCCAGGTACGCCTTGCGTCCGAACACGGTACGCGAGAGCACGAAGTGATTCAACAGCAGCAATACCGCGAGAATCCAGATGGGCAGCGGAATGCCGAGCACCGCGCCGTTGCCTAGGAAAGCGAAGGCGTCGTTGTCGATGGAAATCGGCACACCGTTCGACGTCAGATACGCGAAACCGCGAAACACACCCATGGTGGCGACGGTGACAATGAACGACGGAATCGTGAGCAACGCCGAAAGCGAGCCGTTGATGGCCCCGAGAACGAGCCCGGTGCCCATGGCGGCGAGCACGGCAAGGAACGGCGATGCACCATGCTCCAGCGCGAACGCACAGACGGTACCGACCAGCGCCATCGTCGCACCGACCGACAAGTCGATATCGCCGAGCAGCAGCACGTAGGTCATGCCGAAGCCGAGTATCGCGATGATGGACACCTGCATCACGACATTCAGCAGATTATTCACGGACATGAAGTTGGGCGACAGCGCCCAGAAAAATCCGCACAAGACGATCAGCCCGACGACAATGCCGCCGTAATGCCTGAGCGCGCGATTGAACGCGCCGCTTGCGTGCGAACGGCGCGGTGCTGCGCCGCCGCTGAGTTGGCTCGGGTTCATGCTGTTGTGGCTCCTGTTGCGTACGACATGACTTCTTCCTGCGTCGGACCTTGAGCGTTGAACTCATGGACGATGCGTTTTTCGCGCATCACGACGAGCCGGTCGCTCATGGCAAGTGCTTCCGGCAATTCCGATGAAACGAGGATGATCGCGGTCCCGCTTGCGGCGAGCTCGCGAATCACGCGATAGATTTCGAACTTCGCGCCGACATCGACGCCGCGCGTGGGTTCATCGAGGATCAGGACTTTCGGTTTGCGCGCCAGCCATTTCGAGAACACGACTTTCTGCTGGTTGCCGCCACTCAAGTTTCCAACGGCCTGGAATGGTCCCGATGCGCGGATGTTCATGCGCGCGATGGCGTTCGCGGTTTCTTCGCGTTCGAAGCGGCGGTTCAGGATGCCGAAGCGCGAACCGTGTTCCTCGAAACTCGCCATCGTCACGTTGTTGGCTATGGAGTGCATCAGCACGAGACCCTCGTGCTTGCGGTCTTCAGTGACGAACGCAATGCCTTCGCGAATGGCGTGGGCCGGATTGCGCAACTTCAAACGCTTGCCGCTCATCGTGATCTCGCCGCTCGGCCGGCCGATGCCGAACAGCGCCTTCATCACATCCGATCTCCCCGCGCCGATCAAGCCGAAGAAACCGAGGATCTCGCCCGCGTGGATCTCGAAGCTGATGTTCTCGAACTGGCCAGGCAGCGTCAGGTTGCCGACCTTCAGCAACGGCAACGATGGCCGCACATAAGGCGTTTCCCGTCGTGGATAAACATCGCTCATTTCGCGGCCGACCATCATCGCGATCAATGCGCCAATGGTCGTCTGATCCTTCTGCAACGTCGCGATGTAACGGCCGTCGCGCATCACCGAGATGTCATCGGAGATGCGCATGATCTCGTCCATGCGGTGCGAGATATAGACGACCGCCGCGCCCTTCGCCGTCAGCTTCGTGACGATATGAAACAGGATCTCCGCTTCACGATCGCTCAGCGACGACGTGGGTTCGTCCATGATCACGAGCGATGCGTCGCGGCTCAGCGCCTTCGCGATTTCCACGAGCTGACGCTGCGCCATCGACAGGCGTGACACGGGTGCGGTTGCCTCGATATCGATACCGAGGTCATCGAGCAGGACCTGGGCTTGAGCATACAAGCGCTTGAAATCGACCACGCCAAAACGCCGTGGCTCGTGCCCCGCGAACATGTTTTCGGCAACGCTCAGATTCTTCGCGAGACTCAGTTCCTGATAGATGATCGCAATGCCCGCCTTCTGCGATTCGCCGGGCGTAGCGAACGTAACAGGTGCGTCATTCATCAGGATCTCGCCACGCGTGGGCGCGTGAACGCCCGCGAGAATCTTCATCAGCGTCGACTTGCCCGCGCCGTTCTCACCGAGCAGCGTATGCACGCGGCCCGGCAAGATGGCGAGGGACACGTCCTTGATCGCCTCGACCGGACCGAACGATTTCGCGATGCCGCGCAGCTCGAGCAACGGCGTGGGAAACCGCACGGCATCGCGAGGTTTCAAGACGGTATTCATTTCACCGACGCGTTCAGATACTGCCCGGGCGTAACCGGCTGCAGCTTCGGCACCGCTTGCTTGGCCGCGACCTTGACGGCCGTGTCCACTGCGAGCGCACCCATCTTGTCCGGATACTGACGGATCACGCCAACGAAGTTCGGGTTCTTATCGACCGCTGCGCGCGCTTCCGGCATGCCGTCGAAGCCGATCACCTTCACCTTGTTTCCCGCCGATTTCCCTGCGACCGCTGCAGCCATTGCAGCGTCATCGCCAAAACCGAAGATGCCAGCGAGATCGGGGTTCGCCTGCAACATGTTCTGCGCCGCGCTCAATGCATCGGCACGCGTGATGCCCGGCTGGATTGCGACGATCTTCACGTCCGGGCATGCGGCGAGCGCTTTCTTGAAGCCCGTCACGCGGTCGATCACGGACTGGATCGTCGGGTAATCGATCACGCCGACCTTGCCCTTGCCGCCCAGCACCTTGCACATCAGCGCGCCGGCTTGCAAGCCGCCGGCGTAGTTATCGGTCGCGATATGCGATGCAACCTCGACGCCTGCCGCGCTGATATCGACGGTGATGACTGGAATGCCGGCCTTCTCGGCCGTCAGCACGGCGGCTTTCACGCCCTTCGAATCGACCGGCGAGATCACGATCACATCGACCTTCTTCGTGACGAAATCCTGCACGTCGGCGATCTGCTTGCTCAGATCCTGGTTTGCAATTGCAATATCGATTTGCGCGTGATCCTTCGCGGCTTCCGCTTTCATTGCGTTGGCGAGTTCGACGTAGAACGGATGCTGTTGCGTAAGCAGCGATGCGCCAATCTTCACATCGGCGGCGTGGGCGGCGGTTGCAGCGACAGCGGTGACAAGAACGGCCAGGACGGAACGACGAAACATGAACGTGTCTCCAGATATTGTTTAGGGTTGCTGATTACGAAATTCGAGAATCCCTTCTTCCCGCCGGTTCACATCGAGTCCGGCCTTGAGAATCAGATCGAGCGTGGGCGGGTCGATGGCGTCATCGAGGACCAGTCCGCCCAGGCGGCTTACGTGACAAAACATCTTGCCCTCACCTTGCAGCGCGGGCTGATACGCAACAACGACAATCCGTTTCGCGTTCTTCAACGCCGCCTTGTACACGTCGGCAAGACGCGGATCGGCGCACAGCAGATTGCCTTCGCGATCAAAACCCATCGCTTCGAGCACTACCAGATCCAGCGACAAAGCCGACAACGATCGCTCCGCGTCAGGACCGAGCAGCACGGTGGAATCGTCATCGAGCGAGCCGCCGGAAAGCCGCAGCTCGCAACGCACGAAACGCTGGACGGTCGGCACCATTGAAATGTCGTTGAGCGTCAGCGCCAGGTTCGAGCGGTCGGCAAGCAAGGGCAAGAGCTTGTGCGTGATGACTCCGGCGCCGATAAACACAGACGCGTGGTCATCGATGAAATCCGCCGCCAGCCTTGCGATCGCCATATCGGCGGCCTGCCGGGTCGCGCTCGCCGGCACCGCA
>NZ_JBSIPA010000148.1:0-13312 GCF_053574605.1 Caballeronia sp. M23-90
TTGCCCGAGGTTTGCGCGCTGGCAACGCCCGGAGGCGGCTTGCCGCCCAGCGCCGTAGATAAAGCGATCGCATCAGTCCAGTGGAGCCACTGGCTCAGCCGGTCCGAAAGCGATTGCCTGGATTCGGTAAATTCGACGTCCGTCAGGCGCGCAAGTAAGCGAATGAGCGCCGGGCCGCTGAGAGCTGTGCGCTGAGGAGCTTGCACCATTTCGCCAGAGTCAAAAAGTTCGCTAGTTTACACGTCGGCGGGGACGGTGCCGTCGATATGTGGCGGATGGTCGAAATCAGTGGCTCTTCGTGGTTGAGTTTTTTTGTCCAATGGCAATCTGCGGAAGAACGGCTACGGGCGATCCAAAAAGGCACGGCGGCGGCTGGGTACTTGCGAAGGCGCCGGAAAAGATGATGGCATTTGATGGTATCGCGCGGCTGGTGAGCAGTTGGTTTTTGCGGTCGGTCTCGCTGACGATGATCCGGAATGCATGGTCGAGGAGGCGGTCAAAACGTTGTTATCGGACGAGATGTACGACGCGGAACCTTTGCTGGTGGAATGGTTGGCGAAGTGACGTTGGCGTGGATTGAACAGGATCTTGAAGTGCTGTTTGCGAAAAGCGCGCGACCGCGTAGGAATTGATGGCGTAGCCGCTGCAACGGGTATTTGAAAGCCGTTGCTCGTTGCGTGCAGCGCAAAAAAGGCAGAGTGCCGAGTTTCAACCAAATCAAGGTCTTGGCCGACGTTCACGTGAGTTGTCCACAGCCTTGCCAACAAAAACTGGGGATAAGTTGCGTGAGTGGATCAATGGGCTATGCGTCGGTCACGGCAATGGTGGAGGTGGCTGTGTCAAACAGGTTCAATCCATCGCCCACTGGGGCGATCCATCGGGACGGCTTGCTTCCTGCGCTGAACTTGGCCGTCCCATCATTACCCGACCAGGACTCGTTCAGCCCGGAGTTCCGTTCAACGCCGCCCTGATATCCAGCACGGAGGCACCCGGTGCAGCGAGTCCGGCCCGGTCGCCGTCAAGCGGCGTGCCCGTCGTTTGCATCAACCGGACCAGCGAATCCACGGAAGGAGCGGTGCCGAATTTCTGACGCAGCACGGCAAACGCCGCCGCCACTTGCGGCGACGCAAACGACGTTCCCCAAACGTAGTACGATCCGTGGCCAGCCCAGGGTGCGAGCACGAAGTCGCCACTGGCCCGGTCGCCGGTGCCGACGGGAGCAAAGAGACTGACCTTCTGCGAAAGGTTTGTATAACTGGTTGGGGTCGTGACTGACCGGATGCCGGCAGCGCCCACGGGAATGATGTTGTTCCCGCATGTCCAGGTCCCGGTTCCATTGACGCTGTCGTTGCCCGCCGACATCACGACTGCGATTCCTTTCGCACGCAGCACGCCCGCAACTGCGTCGATCCTTGCCCCGTCGCCTCCGGTCGCACACGGAAGAGATCCGGCTATTGACTTTCCGGATGCGGAAATATTCACCGCGACAATTTTCGAACCGATATCGGCCCGCGTAAGCAGTGTGCTGTTGACGTAATTGAGCGCGTCCACAACCGAGTTGATGGGCCAGCCTTGCGGACCGTCAGTTCCAGTGCCGCCACCGATCTTGACCGTGATGACACTTCCCCCCGGGGCGACGCCCGAGTACATCAGCTTCGTATTGGCATCATCCCAACGAACCGTAGGCTGACCAACCATGATTCCGGCGGTGGCTGCGCCGTGGTAGTAATGGCAGTACTGCGGGGAGTCAGAATTGGCCGTGTCGCGGCATGAATTGTCCGGTGCGTCCGACGGGAGGGACGCGCCGGACTGGGAAGCCACGTAATAGCCCGCTGAAGGATCGCCCGGTAGCGGCCGGCCGACCCAGCTCTGAAGTTTGCACAGACTAAGCCAATCAGTTCCCGTTCGTTGTCCTATGCAGACCTCGCCGGCTATTTTGCTTCTGCCCAGGGAATCCTTGAAAACAGGATTATCGATGCGAAATGCACCGTCAATGTCGACCACGATATAGCCTGTGCCGTCATAACTTTTGCCGTTCCGGTCGGTGTAGACGCCGTTGACCGTACCGCCCAGGTTGTATGGGATCGTTGCGGTTGATGGCCAGTCCGCAGGCATCGTTTGCGCGCAGACGTCACTGGCTAAGGCGATGGCAAGGGGAGGAAGGGCGAGCGCCGCGGCAGTAAGGCGTCTGATAAGTGCGGGCCGGAACGACGATAGGCACGTGTACAAATTGTCTGTATGGTTTTTCATCTGATTCCCTGTTGTTATCCAGGCGGAAAGCAGTTCGCTTTCACGCCTGTCGGTTGTGTGGAGCGCGAATCGTCCACGCTGCCGATCAGATGCGGTATCAGATATTTCTGAAACAAGGGTTTCTGATTTGATTCGGGTGTGTTTTTTGCCAGTTCGTTGTCACGTTTCGGATGCATCTCTTTGGCGGCGTGCGCACACAAGCGAGAATGGGTGCTGCCTTTCCAGTCGGCAGACTGGACATCACTCGCAATCTCCCATCTTCGACATAACAAGTTAGCCATCACCTATTACATCCATCGCTGGTTGTTGCCTTTGTCATTTAGGGCAAAGGTTGCAATGGCGGATTTCATCGGTCTCTAAGATCGGAAACTCTCTATAAGAAGAATCCGATTTCCATGAAACCGTTGTTTTCAGCTCCGGCTGATAGCAAGTTTTAACTCGGATGGTTCACCTGGCGTTATGTTGTCGGTCGTTAAAAATAAGCGATACAAAGCGACCGGATGAATAAAAACAACTACCGGCTGGTCTTCAGCCGGCTGAGAAACATGCTGGTTGCCGTCGAGGAAACCGCCACGGCAACGGGCAAGGCAGCGGGACAGAGTTCGGTACGCAGCGGGGAATCATATAGTGCGAATTTCACGCTGCGACAGATCGCGTTTGCTGCTCTTGTGTTACTTGGCGTGCTCCCCTCGTGGTCGAACGCGCAAATCGTTCCGGGTGGTGCTAACGCACCCGGCGTCATCGCCACGCAAAACGGACTGCCACAGGTCAACATCAACCGGCCATCAGGCGCCGGTGTCTCGATGAATACCTACGGCCAGTTCGATGTTCAGAAGAACGGCGCCATCCTGAACAACTCGCCGACCATCGTGCAGACGCAGCAGGCGGGCATGATCAACGGCAATCCGAACTTCGGTCCCGGTCAGTCTGCGCGCGTCATTGTCAATCAGGTGAACAGCAGCGCCGCGAGCCAGATCAACGGGCGTCTTGAGGTCGCTGGGCAACCGATAATCCGTTTCCTCGACGATTTCAGTCGACTAAGATTTCATCCGCAGTCGGCCCGCCCGCAATTGGGACGGACCCTGCCCCATCCCTCCGGTCGCGCACGGAAGATTCCGGCGACTGAACCCAGGTCTTAAGTTTTCACGCTAAATGAATGAGCGCCGGCCGAAGCTGCGGCACAGCTTGATCTAAAACAACTCATGCTGCCCCGAAATCAGCGTTTGAAAATCACTCTGTAAAAGCGGCAGGATGGCATCGGCGATCGGCTGAAGCTGCCGCGTCAGATAATGGTCGTAGTCAATCCCCGACCGCCAGGTCTCAAGGGGCTCCGGCCCGGTGCTCGTCATCAGGTAACTGATCCAGCCGCCACGCTGATATTGCAGCGGACGCCCATGCTCACGATTGAATTCATCGGCTATACGCGCTGCACGGACATGCGGCGGCACGTTTCGCTCATAGGCATCGAGCGGCCGACGCAACCGCTTTCTATAGATCAGCAACTCATCGAGTTCGCCGCTCAAAGTGCGGCGCACATAATCACGCACGTAGTCTTCATACGGCTCGCGTTTGAAAATGCGCGAATAAAGTTCGCGCTGGAATTGCTGCGCAAGCGGGGTCCAGTCGCTGCGAACGGTTTCGAGTCCTTTGTAGACGATCTCTTCGCTGCCATCGGGCAAAAGGCTCAAGCCTGCGTAGCGCTTCTTGCTGCCTTCCTCCGCGCCGCGGATCGTCGGCATGAAAAATCGCCGATAGTGCCGCTCGAACTGCAGTTCCAGCGCGCTCTCGAGTGCAAACCTCTCGCGCACGTCTTCCCGCCACCATGCGTTGACGCGATCGACGAGCGTGCGCCCGATGCGCGCCGCTTCGTCCTCGCTGTGCGCATGCCGTAGCCACACGAAAGTGGAATCCGTGTCGCCGTAAATCACTTCGTAACCTTCCGCTTCGATCAACTCGCGCGTGCGGCGCATGATTTCGTGGCCGCGCAGGGTGATCGACGAAGCCAGCCGGGGGTCGAAGAAACGGCATCCGGTAGAACCAAGCACGCCGTAAAACGCGTTCATGATGATCTTCAGCGCTTGCGACAACGGCTTGTTGTTTTCGCGCTTGGCTTCGTCGCGTCCCTTCCACACCTGACCCACGATAGCCGGCAAGCTGTGGCGCGTGCGCGAAAAACGCGCGCCGAGAAAACCGGGTACGGACTGTTCGTCATCGGGATGACGCATGCCATCGACAAGACCTGCCGGGTCGATCAAAAACGTGCGAATGATCGATGGATACAGACTCTTGTAGTCGAGCACCAGCACCGAATCGTAGAGTCCCGGGCGCGAGTTCATCACGAAACCGCCGGGACTTGCAGCGCCGGCGACATCGCCGAGATTGGGGGCAACGAATCCTTGCCGATGCATCCGCGGCATATACAAATGCGTGAACGCTGCAACTGAACCGCCGTTTCGATCAGCGGGCAACCCCGTCACCGATGCACGTTCGAGCAGGAACGCAAGCAGTTCGGTCGCGGCGAAAATGCGCGTGACGAGTTCGCAATCCTTGAGGTTGTAGCGGGCGAGGGCGGGTTTGTCTTCATCGAAGCGACGCTGGATTTCGTCCATCCGCTGATACGGGTTGTCGATCGCCTTGCCTTCGCCGAGCATGGTTTGCGCAACGTATTCGAGGCTGAACGACGGAAAGCTCCAGGTCGCGGATCGCAGCGCCTCGATGCCATCGATCAGCAACCGGCCCGCCGCGCCCGCGAAGAAGTGGTTCTGCTTGAGACCGTGTTGCCGCCATTCCATGACGCTGCCGCCGCGACCCAGCCGCAGCGGCACGTTGTAGCGTTCCGAATGTTCCTGCAACACACGCAGGTCGAACTGGATCACGTTCCAGCCGATGATCGCATCAGGATCAAAGCGCTCGAGCCACTCGTTGAGTTTCTCGATAAGCTGCCCGCGTGTCTCGCAGTATTCGAGCTTGAAGTCGACGCCACTGGCATCGCCATTGGGCGGTCCGAGCATGTACACCTGACGCTCGCCGCAGCCCTCTAGCGCGATCGAATAAAGCTCCGAACGCGCACTGGTTTCTATATCGAGCGACACTAGTTTTAAATTCGGCCGATAACCCGTCGCAGGTTTCAGTTCCGCATTGATGAGCGGATCGAAAGGCAAACCCTCGCCTTGGCGGTCGCCGTTGAAGACAACTGGCGCCGTAATGAAACGCTCCATCATGTACCGGTCGGGCGGAAAAACATCGGCTTCATAAACGTCCACGCCGCCTTGCTTCAGGCGCCGTTCGAGCGCTGTCAGTTGCCGATATTGCGCGGTATAAAGCCCGAGCACCGGCCGGTGACTGAAATCAACCAGTTCAAGCGGCCGCAACTCCGCGCGTTTTTCACGCTGCATGACGGATTCTGCGCGCTCGCGGTGCGCCGCCGGAATGAACGCCACCGACTCTTGAGGACGCAGGCGAAGGTGGCGGGGACCATCGTCCGTCGCCAGCCAGAAATCGACGTCGGTGCCATCGGGCGTGTCACGCCAATGCCGCGTCAGAATGAAACCGCGTTGCTGCCCGCTCAAATGCCCGCCTCAAGAAAATCGTCGCTTACATGGATTTTAGTGGTTGCGCGCGTTTGGCGTCCGGATCGCTGGATCTTGAAGCTTTTTGTTCCATGTCGATTTCCCCTCCCGCCGATCGTCGTAGGATCAAGCAGGCGTCATTACGCCTGCTTTCACTCCTTTTACTTTTTACGCCGAGGTGATCGACGATGTCATTGCAGCTCTACGCCCATCCCTTTTCGTCGTACTGCCAGAAGGTCTTGACCGCGCTCTACGAGAACGGCACGCCGTTTGAGTATCGGCAATTGTCGAACGATGACCCGCAACCGATGGCCGAACTCGCCGCGCGCTGGCCGTTGAAACGTTTTCCGGTGCTTGTCGACGACGACCGTACGATTGCCGAATCGACAATCATCATCGAGCATCTTGCACTGCACTATCAGGGGCCTGTGCAATTGCTGCCGTCCGATCCGCGTGCCGCGCTCGACGTCCGCTTCATGGACCGCTTCTTCGATAACTACATCGCCACGCCCCAGCAAAAAATTGTGTTCGACTGCATGCGGTCCGAGGGCGATCGCGACCCGCACGGTGTAGCCGATGCCCGTGCCATGCTCGAAACGGCGTACGCATGGCTCGATAAAACCATGGCGTCCCGCACGTGGGCCGCGGGTGACCAGTTCAGCCTGGCCGATTGCGGGGCGGCGCCGTTCCTGTTTTACGCGGACTGGACGCATCGAATTGCGTCATCGTTTGAGAATGTCGTTGCGTACCGCAAGCGGCTTTTGGCGCGGCCGTCGTTTGCACGCGCGGTGGATGAAGCGCGGCCTTATCGAGCGTTCTTTCCGCTTGGCGCGCCCGACCGGGATTGACTTGACCAAAGGAAACTCGACGTCTAAAACCTCACGCCTGCTCTTGACGTGTTTATCGTCCGGTTACTGCGCGTTCGATTTTCCTGTCGGTCTTGTACTGGCTCAACGCGTAGACCGACCAGATCGCGGCGGGTATCCAGCCGATTATCGTAATCTGAAGTATCAGGCAGATGATCCCGGCGATCGGGCGCCCAATGGTGAAGAACTGAAACCAAGGCAAGATTAATGCGAGCAAAAGGCGCATGGATTTTCCTTATGGCTGGTCTGGTTGAGGAGGATTTGCAGCGATCCGATCTTGCTGGCTGTCTCAGCGGCAATATACAGCAAGGCCGCATGAGCCCCGCGTTCCCGGAAGCACGGTTCCCATTCAAACGCGCATCCATATGCGTGCACGTTTGATATCCATAGAAAAATTCCTACGTTTGCCACGCGCGTTGTGCGCCCTAGCATGTGAGACCCGGTTACCAGCCGGGCCGCTACTGCGCCTCCTTGCCCGATCCCAGACAGGAATTCCGTTAGATGAATGCACGACTTATCGCGCTTGCCGGCGCGACGACCCTTGGCCTTTCAATCGTGCTGAGTGGTTGCAGCAAATCCGAATCCGCCGCGCCTTCATCGCAAGCCTCCGCCAAGCCCGTCTCGGGCGGCGCGATCACATGGGGCGTCACGACCGAACCTGCGTGCTTTGATCCGCATCGTTCATCGCAGCAAAATGCGTTCTGGGTGATCCGCAATTTCATCGATTCGCTGATCAGCAAAAAGACCGACGGCACCTACTTGCCGTGGCTCGCGAAGTCGTGGAGCGTCGCCGACGATGGCAAGAGCTATACCTTCAATCTCCGCGATGACGTCAAATTCACCGATGGAACGCCGTTCAACGCGGCTGCGGTGAAGGCAAATTTCGATTACATCCTCGCTAATGTGAGCACGACGTCGGCATCGGCGTCGTTGCTGGTCCACTTCGATCACGCAGAGGTCGTGTCGCCGACGGTAGTAAAGCTTGTCATGAAGCAGGCCGATTCCACGACGCTCGAATCGTTGTCGAGCGTGAAGCTCGGCTTCATCTCTCCGAAGGCATTGGCCGAGAACAAGGATCTGTGTGGCGGCGGTCCGGGCATCGTGGGGACGGGGCCGTTTGTATTCAAGTCTTACCAGCGCGGTCAGTCGGCCGTGTTCGAACGCAATCCGGATTACCGATGGGCACCCGGAAACGCGCAGCATCAAGGGCCTGCATATCTCGACCGCGTGACGTACCGGTTCCTGCCGGAAGCGGCTGTACGTACCGGCGCACTAAGTTCCGGGCAAGTCGACCTGATCGAAGGCGTGCAGCCAACAGACATCGGCGTATTCGATAAAGTCGATGGCTTCCAGTATCTGACGGGGCCATCGGCAACGACGTCGTTCACGCTCAACATCAACTACACGGTCGCACCCGCCAGCGACGTTCGCGTGCGCCGCGCGCTGCGTGACGGCTTCGATCTAGATGGCATCGTAAAGAGCGTTTATCTTGGCACCGTGCGGCGTGCGTACTCGAACATCGGACCGGACAACGCGGACTATGACGCAAGCCTCAAAGGTTCTTGGGGCAACAAGATCGCTGACGCAAACAAGTTGCTCGACGAAGCCGGCTGGACCCAGCGTGATAGCGAAGGATTCCGCACGCAAAACGGCAAGCGTCTTTCCATTGAAGTGGGCTATCCGCAGCCTTATGTGCGCGACAGCCGCGATGTGCTGATTCGCGCCGTGCAATCGGCGCTGCGCCAGAACCTCGGGCTCGACCTTGGCTTGAAGATCACCACGGCAGGCGACTTCGCCAACCAGAAGGCGACCGGCAACTGGACCATCTATCCGAACACGGACAACCCGTCTGACGTCGCGATGGAATTGTGGGACATGCTCGGCGACCAGGGCTTTCTCTACAACGCGATCAAGAATCCGGATGCGACCATCACGGGCGATATCAATCGTGCGCGTCTCCTGCCCGTAGGCGACGAGCGGCGCCAGTTGCTCGCGAAGATCCAGGCGCGCGCGGTGGATCAGGCGTTTATCGTCCCGCTGTTTGCGCCGGCGTATCACCTCGCCGCGAAATCGAACGTGCACGGAATTGGTTTCGAACCGCAACTCGATGGTCCCGCAAGTTCCTACGATGTCTGGGTTGAAAAGCAAGGAGGCTGAGATGCTTGCGAAGATTGCCACGCGGCTGGGCACGGGCGTGCTGGTGTTATGGCTTGCTGCAACCGCTGCGTTCATTGCGATTCACGCGTTGCCGGGACGCATTGAGGATGTGCTCGCGGGAGATCTTGCATATCCCGGTTTGCGCGAGACCATCGCGGCGCAATGGGGACTGGATCGCAGTCTGCCCTGGCAGTACGGGCAATTCCTGTTGCGTCTCGGGCATGCGAATCTCGGCACATCGTTCGTGATGCAGCAGCCTGTTGCGGCCGTGCTGCAAAGCCAGCTTCTTCCTACGGCGCAACTTGCAGGTTCGGCGGGTTTGCTCGCCGTCGTATTGGCGATCCTGATCGCGACGCTGACCGCAGGAACGACAACGTCTCATGGTGCGTGGGGCAGCCGCATCGCATCGGTACTCGAACTTACCTTCACGTCCACGCCCGTCTTCTGGCTCGGCATGCTGTTGCTGATCGCGTTCTCCTTTCAATTGCGGCTCTTCCCGGTCTCGGGCGCGAATGGCTGGCGTTCGCTCGTATTGCCCGCCGTGACGCTGGCGCTGCCCACTGCAGGGATCCTGTCGCAAGTCATGCGGGAGGCGCTTGAGGCCGCGCTTGAGAAACCCTTCGTGGTCACCGTTCGTTCGCGTGGCCTTGGCGAACTTGCGTTGCGCTTTCGCCATGTGCTGCGGCACGCGCTGCTGCCGGTCGTGACGCTGGGTGGATGGCTTATCGGCAGCTTGCTGGGCGGCGCGGTCATCACGGAGAAGATGTTCGGACGGCCGGGCATCGGCAGCGTGACGCTGAACGCGGTGACGTCGCAGGATGTACCGGTCGTGCTCGCGGTGGTGTTGCTCGCGGCCTTCGTGCACGTCGTGATCTCGACGCTGCTCGACGTCGCTTATCTTTTCATCGATCCACGGTTGCGCAGCGAATGAGCGAGATCAATTACCGTCCCTTGGCTCACCCTCGACATAGTCTGTTGAGGGGAGTACCCCCCGGCGTGGTGCTTGCCGCAGCTTTCCTGCTCGTCCTTGGGGCGGCGATAGCTTACCCGCCGCTCGTCACGCATTACGATCCGCTCGTGAGCGATATCGCCCAGACGCTGAAGCCACCGAGCGCGGAGCACTGGTTCGGCACGGATCGCATCGGCCGCGATGTCTTCGCACGGGTGATCTACGGCGCACGTTATTCACTGCTGATCGGTCTCGCCAGCATGATTGTGGCGCTTGTCATCGGACTCGCGATCGGCATGACCGCAGGCCTGGGAAAACGCCTCGCCGATGAATCCGCCTCACGCATTTTCGATGTCCTCTCCGCGTTTCCGCCAGTGTTGCTGTCACTGTTCGTGGTGACGTTTCTCGGGCAGGGGATCGTGAATATCGCGATTGCGGTGGGCATTGCCGGCATTCCGAAGTTCGGCCGCGTGCTGCGCAGCCAGACACTCGTGGTGCGCCGTGCCGATTATGTCACGCATGCAGTCAGTTACGGCTTGTCGCGCAGCCGCGTGTTCCTGCGCCATGTGCTGCCCAACGTGCTGGTCGTCGTGCCGGTGATCGCGACCATCGATATAGGCAGCGCGATCATCGCGGTATCGGCGCTGAGCTTTCTGGGTCTCGGCCCGCAACCGCCCACACCTGAATGGGGCGTGATGCTTGCCGAAGGACGCGACGTGCTGCGCGTGGCGTGGTGGCCGAGCGTGTTCCCCGGGATGGCGATTACGCTGACCGTCTTGGCGTTTTCTGTTATCGGCAAGTTCCTGCAACGGAAATACGAGGTACGCACGCGATGATCACCACGGCAAAAACGCTCGTCGATATACGCGGCCTCAGCGTGAGTTTCCCAGGCGCTAACGGCGGCCGGCCGCTCGTGCACGGCGTCGATCTTTCCATTCGTGCGGGTGAATGCGTCGCGCTCGTGGGCGAGTCCGGTTCGGGCAAGAGCCTGACCGCGCGCAGTTTGATCGGTCTGGCCGGCGCGCAGGCTTTGATCGATGCACGTCAATTCGATATCGACGGCCGTCCCGCCTTGCGCTTCACCGACCGTGAATGGCGCAGCTTGCGCGGCACGTTTGCGGGACTCGTGATGCAGGACGCGCTCGTGTCGCTCGATCCGCTGCGCACGGTCGGCGCGGAGATTGGCGAGGTGCTGGCGCATCATCGGCTCGTGCGTTCGCGGGGCGAGCGGCGCACGCGCGTTCATGCGGTCATGGGTGACGTCGGCATTCCCGATGCCGAACATCGTGCGACGCAATACACGCACGAGTTGTCGGGCGGCTTGCGGCAACGTGCGCTGATTGCATCGGCGATTGCGGCCGGCCCGGCGCTCGTGATCGCCGACGAACCCACCACTGCGCTCGATGTCACCGTGCAGGCCCAAGTGCTCGCCGTGCTTGCCCAGCGTCTTGCACAAGGCGTGGGCGTGTTGCTCATCAGTCATGATCTGGCGGTGGTTGCGGGTATTGCAGATCGTGTGCTCGTGATGCACGACGGCGAAGTCGTCGATAGCGGCACGACACAAAGCGTTCTCAACAATCCCTCGCATCCCTACACGCGCCAGTTGCTCGCGGCACAGCCTTCTGCGCAATCGCGGGGGCATCGGTTGAGTTCGGCGCGGATCGTGTCCGATGAACCACACTCGGCGCCTTTGATCATCCGCGAACCATTGCCGCCAAGACGCGCACTTTCGGAACAAGCGGTGCTGCGTGTCGATGCCATCGGCAAACAGTATTCACGTCGCGGCAAGCATCGCGGCGAAGTCTTCACTGCGCTGCAGGACGTTTCGTTCGCCGTGCATGGCGGCGAGGTGGTCGGGATCGTGGGGGAGTCGGGTTCGGGCAAGAGTACTTGCGCGAACATCGTCCTGGGGTTGATCGCGCCGGATGCCGGCAACGTAGAATTTCTAGGTACACGCTGGAATGGTCCTGGCGTTTCCGAACGCATGCGTCGCGAGCTACGACCACGGCTTCAATACATTCCGCAAGACCCGCTCAGCTCATTCGACCCGCGTCATAGCGTGCAGCAGTTGCTCGAAGAAGCGCTATGGTCGAAGGCATTGCCAAAACCTTCGCTGCTTGCGCGCAGTGTCGAGTTGCTCGAACAGGTTGGACTGGATGCGGCTTTCCTTGCGCGGCGTCCATCGTCGTTATCCGGCGGCCAGCGGCAACGCGTAGCCATCGCGCGTGCGCTCGCGCCTGAACCCGCGTTGATCGTTTGCGATGAACCGGTGTCTGCGCTCGATGTCTATGTGCAAGCCCAAGTCCTCGATTTACTCGCCGAGCTGCAGGCGCGCCTGAATACGGCGCTGCTGTTCATTTCCCACGACCTCGATGTGGTGCGCCATCTCAGCGACCGCGTACTGGTGTTCAAGGACGGACGCATCGTGGAGGAGGGTGATGCCGAGCGGGTATTCGCCGCGCCTGAGCATCCGTACACACGGCTGCTGATGTCCGCAACGCCCGCGCTGCGGCGTGTGGAGGAGCGCACGCCGGCGGAGATACCGTCGTTTGCGCTCGAACGCGAGTTGTTGTAACTCCGTTTCAGACCGCGAGGACCGCGGCTCGTTCAGCCGTGTATCGATTCTCCGGAACTGCGAGACCGAGATGGTCGCGCAACGTGGTGCCTTCATATTCACGTCTGAAGACGCCGCGCCGCTGGAGAATCGGAATCACGCCATCGACGAAATCCTGCAGGCCGCCCGGCAAGGTATCGGGCATCAGGTTGAAACCATCGGCGGCGCCGGCTTTGAACCAGCGCTCGATGTCGTCGGCTATTTGCTCAGGCGTACCCACTATCACACGATGCCCGCCGCCTCCCGCAAGCGCGCGAATAAGCTCACGGACCGTGTAACCATGCTGCCGCCCTTGCGCGAGCGTGGCGTGGAAGAATGTATGGTTGCCATTGCCCTGACCCGGCAACGTCAGATTGTCCGGCAGCTTTTCATCCAGTTTCAGGCGGTCGGGTGTGATTCCGAGCGTACCGGCCAGGCGCGTCAGGCTATAACTCCACGGGATCAGGTCCACGAGTTGATCGCGGCGGCGCAGCGCTTCCGCCTCGGTCGCACCTATGATCGTGGTCAGGCCCGCGAGCACCTTCACCGCATCGGGGCCGCGACCATAAGCAGCCGCACGCGTCTTGAGGTCTCGCGCATAACCCAGCGACTCATCGAATGATTGCGATGCCGAGAACACCGCTTCTGCGTGACGCGCCGCGAGATCGCGGCCATCGCCCGATGCGCCCGCCTGCACCAGCACCGGATGCCCTTGCGGCGATCGCGGAACGTTAAGCGGGCCTTGCACGGAAAAGTGCGTGCCCTGATGCTCCAATGAATGCACCCGATCCGTGTCTGCGAACAATCCGGTCGCCTTGTTGCCGACGATCGCGCCCGCCTCCCAGCTATCCCAGAGCGCCTTGACGACGCTCGTGAATTCCGCTGCGCGGGCGTATCGCTCGGCGTGGTCCGGCACGGCAGCGCGGCC
>NZ_JBSIPA010000149.1:0-13260 GCF_053574605.1 Caballeronia sp. M23-90
TTGCATCGCAGGCGGGGAAGGCGCTGTACACGCAGGTCTGCCAGGCGTGTCACGCGGCGGGCGTGCTCGGCGCACCGAAATTCGGCGATAAAGACGCCTGGGCCGCGCGCCTGAAAGAGCCGATGGACACCGTCTACGGCTATGCGCTGCACGGCAAGGGTGCGATGCCGGCCAAAGGTGGATCGAATGCGCCCGATGCCGACGTTAAGGCCGCCGTCGATTACATGGTGGCGGCGTCGAAGTAGTCGTTTCAGCTTCTGCCAATAAAAGCCCTGCGCAAGACGCAGGGTTTTTTTATGCCACCACAAATCAAGCCGGCTTCTGCAGCAACTCCTTGAGCCGCGCCATCCGGTCCTTCGGCGACATCGGCGCTTCCTCTTCGGTCGGCGGCGGGGCATCGTCCAGAAGCATTTCCGGGATGAACCGCGACGCCTCGCAGACCACCGTTTCGCGCGCCCGCTTGCGCTTCTTGCACCAGTTCAGATGCAGACTGCGCTGCGCGCGCGTGATCGCGACATACATCAGCCGCCGCTCTTCCTCGATACGGCCGGTATCCACGGGTGCATCGGCATCGGCGTCCGGATTGCCCCGGTGCGGCATGATCCCCTCCTCCACGCCAACCAGAAAAACGTGCGGATATTCCAGGCCCTTCGAAGCATGCACCGTCGATAACCGCACGGCATCCGGATTCTCGTCCTTGCCTTCGAGCATCGACATGAGCGCGACCGTCTGGATCAGACCGAGCAGGTTCTTGCCTTCGTCGCCGAAACCATCGGCGTTGTCGTACCCCGTCGCTTCCGCGCCCGCCACTTCCGGCTTCGTGCCCTTTTTCTTCAGCCACTCGCAGAACTCAAGCACGTTCTGCCATTTGGACTGGGCTTGCCGTTCGTCGTGGGCGTCGTAGAGATACGCCTCGTAATGGATGGCTTCCATCATGTCGTCGAGCACTTCGGTCGCTGGATCGCGCCCCGCCCGGTCGGACAGCCGCTGCATCCAGTCGCAGAACGCGCGCAACGGCTCGACCTGGCGCGCCGAAAGACGCGCCTCGATCCCGCCCATGAACACGGCCTCAAACAGCGAAACCTTTGCCTGGCCCGCGAACGCGCCGAGCGCCTCTAGCGTCGTATTGCCAACTCCGCGCCGAGGGGTGGTGATCGCTCGAATGAACGCGGGATCGTCGTCGGGATTCGCGATCAGCCGCAAATACGCGACGATGTCCTTGATCTCGGCTTTATCGAAAAAGGACTGCCCGCCGGACAGTACGTAAGGAATCCGCTCGCGCCGCAAGACTTGCTCGAAGATCCGCGCCTGGAAATTCCCGCGATACAAAATCGCGTAATCGCGGAACGCCGAGCGCCGCTCGAACTTATGCGCTGACAACCGGAACACGACCGACTCGGCCTCGTGCTCTTCGTCGTTGCAGGCGGTCACCGTGATGGAATCGCCCATGCCATGTTCGGACCAGAGCTTCTTTTCGAACAACTTGGGGTTGTTCGAAATCACGTTGTTCGCCGCGGTCAGGATGCGAACCGTCGACCGGTAGTTCTGCTCGAGCTTCACCAAATGCAGCTTCGGGAAATCCTTGCCTAATTGCGCCAGGTTTTCGAGCGTGGCGCCGCGCCAGCCGTAGATCGCCTGATCGTCGTCGCCCACGGCCGTGAACGCGGCGCGCGGACCGGCCAGCAGCTTTAGCAACTCGTACTGGCAGGCGTTGGTGTCCTGATATTCATCGATCAGCAGGTAACGCAGCCGGTTCTGCCACTTTTCGCGAACCTGCTCGTTCTCCGCGAACAGCTGCGCAGGCTTGAGAATCAGGTCATCGAAATCCAGCGCCTGATACGCGTGCAAGGTCGCCACGTAGCTCCGGAACACAATGGCTGCCTGCATCTCGTCTTCATTCGATGCCATCGCCGACGCCTGGTCCGGCGACACCATGCCGTTTTTCCACAGCGAGATGATCGACTGGACCTTCCTGATCAAGCCCTTGTCCGTGGTTCCGAGCTGTTCCTGGACCATGCCGAAACAGTCGCTGGAATCCATGATCGAGAACTGAGGTTTCAGGCCGACGTGCTCGGCCTCCTGCCGCATGATCTGCACGCCGAGCGAGTGGAACGTCGAAATGGTCAACTGGTTCACCGGCACGCGGCGGCCTTCCTTGCCGGGCGTGGTGAGCGTTTTCCCTTCGAGCAGCTTGGCCGTGCGTTCGCGCATTTCGAGCGCGGCCTTGTTGGTAAAGGTCAGCGCGGCGATGTGCTTCGGCTCGAAGCCCTTCCCCTCGATCAAATGCGCGATCTTCTGGGTGATCACACGCGTCTTGCCGCTGCCGGCGCCGGCGAGCACGAGACACGGACCATCGAGATAGCGCACCGCTTCGGATTGCGCGGCGTTCATGCCTGCTGCGGACATCGTTCGGACACTTTGAGACGCGTAAATCGGGCGGACGTTTCAGCCGCCGGCGCTACGCTTGGGTGAGCAAGAATGTGGGCGAAATCGCGTAACCACGAAGCACGCGCAATTTCGAGAGCGCGATGTTAACACGGAAGAAACTGTCGATCGAAGGCATTGGTTCTGACCCTTTCGCTGCAAAAAACAAGCTTGTCCGATGTCGCTCCGGGCTGAAAACTGGCCCGTGCCACAATACCGGCGTCGCCAACACCAACAGGATGCCTGCATGACAGCACTTCTAAAAGTAGGCCTAATGGGCTATGGCTTTGCCGGCGAGACCTTCCACGCGCCCGTGATCGAGCACTGCGGCCGCGCAACGGTCGCCGCCATTGCCACGGGCAAGCCCGAGCGCGCGCAGGCCGATTACCCGAACGCAAAGATTGTCGAAGATTTCGACGCGCTGCTCGCGCTCGATGACCTTGATTGCATCGTGATCGCTACGCCAAACGACACGCATTTCGATATGGCCAAAAAGTCGCTCGAAGCAGGCAAGAACGTAGTCGTCGACAAACCTGTCACGCTCTCCAGCGCAGACGCCAGGACGCTCGCCGATCTCGCCGAATCCCGCGGCTTGCTGTTCGCGCCTTTCCACAATCGCCGATGGGACGGCGATTTCATGACCGCACGCGCATTGATAGAAAGCGGCCGGCTCGGGCGCGTGACGCACTACGAATCGCATTTCGACCGGTTCCGGCCGAAAGTGCCACAGCGCTGGCGCGAGGAAGCGTCGCGCGGAGGCGGTTTGCTGTTCGACCTGGGACCGCATCTCATCGATCAGGCGCTGGCCCTTTTCGGCGCGCCGCAGACCGTGTTCGCCACCGTCAAGATGCATCGCGATCACGCCAGCGCGCCGGATTACGTCCATTTGCTGCTCGGCTATCCGGACAAGGAAGTCGTATTGCACGCAACCGCGCTCGCCGCGCTCGAACCGCCGCGCTTCGCCATTCACGGCACGCGCGGCAGTTATGTGAAGACCGGGCTCGATGTCCAGGAAGACCAGCTCAAGGCCGGTTTGCGTCCGGGCAACGCCGAATTCGGCAAGAATCCGCCGGGCCTCCTGCGCGAAGTCGATGGCGACCACGATCTGCGCCAGGAATTCGCCACGCGCGACGGGGCGTATGCGGAGTTTTACCGGTCGCTGGCGGCATCCGTGCTCGATGGCAAGCCGTTCCTGGTTACGGCGCAGGATGCCGTGGATGTCATGACCATCATCGATACCGCCATCCGCAGCAACGCCGAAGGCCGCCGCCTGGATTTCGCGCGGCTGCAATAACAAACGCCTCACATCCGACTTTCAAACACACAGCGTTACATTTGCACACGTCGCCGGCGTCAGCCGGGGCCGTGCGCAGACCGTTCTTCTGCAGTCGCACGAGACTTATCTCAAAAACCAAAAGGGGAGAACAGATACATGCTGACATTCAAGCAAAGTTGCGCGCGTGCGCTCATTGGGGTGGCGCTTGCGGGGTCGTTGGCAGCCTGCGTGGTCGAGCCGGCGCGGCAAGTCGATGTAGTCCGCGAAGCGCCCGCCAGGCCCGATCCGCATGCTGAAGCGGTGCATCGGATGGATCAGGTCAATGGCCGCATCAACGCGCTCTGGCATCACGTCGATCAGCGCGTGAACCAGGGCTTCTACCCGCCGCCACAGGGCGATGCGTTTCATCATCGGCTGGATGTGATCAGGCAGGAATCACGCGATATGGCTTCGCAGCACGGCGGCGGTTTGTCGGGCGAAGAACAGCGCACGCTGAACGGCGAACTCGACGGCGTGCAGCACGCAATCCAGTAAGTCTGGCCTGCCTGGCGGACGGTTCCAGCGTCCGCCGGCCAACAGCCTTTCTCATGGGGCTATCGGCAAACCCAGTTTGACATTCGTATATCGGTCGCGTAAATTCGCCGCACGCGTCGGGAGAGAGCGCTGAATTTATTTGTCGCAACCTGGACAAACAAAACGAGCGTCGCCGAAGGGGCACACCCACAAACTCTCAGGCAAAAGGACCGGCTGCGTCGAAGTTCCGTTCATGTAGTGCGCCTTTAATCGGGCATCGAATGGAAAATCGCACTCTGGAGAGCGGCATCGGCTGATAAGAAGTAACGGCCAGTTGCCCACCGAAGGGGCGCGCGTTGAAGTCGGTATATCGGCTCGAAACGTGCAATCTCTCAGGTACCGAGGACAGAGGGGTCATGTACCGGATCGCTACGCGGTTTGAGCTTTGCGTTCGCAAAAGCCCGAACTCCGAGCGGATTGGTCGCATGGCCTTTTTTTGTTTTCGCGCACGCCCGAGGCTCGCTCCATGTCTGATCTTCAACACACGCCCTTGCACGCCACGCACCTCGCGCTCAACGCGCGCATGGTCGATTTCGGCGGCTGGGACATGCCCGTCAACTACGGTTCGCAGATCGACGAACACCACGCGGTGCGCACCGATGCCGGCATGTTCGACGTGTCGCACATGCGCGTCGTCGATTTCACCGGCGACAAGGCGCGCGAGTTCTTCAAGTATGCAATCGCCAACAACGTCGACAAGCTGACCGTTCCCGGCAAGGCGCTTTATTCTTGCTTGCTGAACCCGGAAGGCGGCGTGATCGATGACCTGATCGTCTATTTTTTCGCCGATGACAATTTTCGCGTCGTCGTGAATGCCGGCACGGCCGAGAAAGACATCGCGTGGTTCGGTCATTTGAATGCGGAAGGCGGTTTTGGCCTCACGATCACGCCGCGCCGCGATTTCGCGATCGTCGCCGTGCAAGGTCCGAACGCGCGCGAAAAGGTCTGGCAAGTGCTGCCGGAAACGCGCGAATCGACCGCCGAACTCAAACCCTTCAACGCCGTGCAATTCCCCGAATCGTCATACGGCGACGTGATGCTCGCGCGCACCGGCTACACGGGCGAAGACGGCTTCGAGATCGTGATCCCGGCTACGCAAGTCGAAAGATTCTGGAACACGCTGGTCGCTCAAGGGGTGAAACCGGCGGGCCTCGGCGCACGCGACACGCTGCGTCTGGAAGCCGGCATGAACCTTTACGGCCAGGACATGGACGACACGGTCTCGCCGCTCGACGCAGGCCTTTCGTGGACCGTCGACCTGAACGATGCCAACCGGGCGTTCGTGGGACGGGCGGCGGTCGAGGCGAATGGGTCGAAGACGCGCTTTGTCGGCCTGATTCTGCAGAAGGAAAACGGCCGCGCCGGTGGCGTACTTCGTGCTCACCAGAAGGTCGTTACGACCGACGGCGAAGGCGAGATCACGAGCGGCACTTTCTCGCCGTCGATGCAGGAATCCATCGCGTTCGCACGCGTGCCACCAGGCGTGAAACCGGGCGATAAAGTGCACGTCGTCATTCGCGACAAACAACTGCCGGCAAGCGTGGTAAAACTGCCGTTCGTGCGCAACGGCAAGGTTCTGGCGGCACTTTAGGCCGCTTTCGAATGCTCGGCAAAAGCCACGCACGTCCCACCCTCAAAGACAAACTGGAGCATCCGCATGAGCATCCCGGCCGACCTCAAATACACCGAATCGCACGAATGGGTGCGCACTGAATCCGACGGCACGCTGACCATCGGCATCACGGATCACGCGCAGGAAGCGCTGGGCGACGTGGTGTTCGTCGAACTGCCGCCGATCGGCAAGACCGTCGCTGCGGGCGACGCCATTGCGGTGATCGAATCGGTGAAAGCCGCGTCGGATATCTACGCGCCTGTCTCGGGCGAGATCGTCGGCGCGAACGATGCGCTGACGGGCACGCCGGACCAGATCAACGGCACGCCGTACGAAAGCTGGCTCTTCAAGATCAAGCCCGCAGCCGATGCCACCACGGATCGACTGATCGATGCCGGTGCGTACGGCACCTCGATTGGCGAGTAAAACTTCTCTACGACCGTGCGGCGTGTTTGCCCATAAAAACCCGCCGCACCTGCAGGAATTCTCATGAAGCTCGAACACCCGGATCGTCTGATGAACCGCTCATCCTTGTCCCTCGCCGCGCTCGAATGCCACGACGCCTTCGCCCAGCGGCACATCGGCCCGGATGCGGCCGACCAGCACGCCATGCTCGATGCGCTCGGCTTTGCGTCGCGTGCGGCGTTCATCGACGCGGTGATCCCAGAGGCTATCCGGCGCCATGAAACGCTGCCGCTCGGCGCGTTCACGCAGCCAAAGAGCGAGGCCGAAGCGCTTGCGTCGTTAAGAAAGCTCGCGGATCAGAACCTGGTGTTCAGAAACTATATTGGCCAGGGTTACTATGGCACGCACACGCCGGCTGTGATCCTGCGCAACGTGCTCGAAAATCCGGCGTGGTACACGGCGTACACGCCGTATCAGCCGGAGATTTCGCAGGGCCGGCTGGAGGCGTTGCTGAACTTCCAGCAAATGGTGATCGACCTGACGGGCCTCGCCATGTCGAACGCATCCTTGCTCGACGAAGCCACCGCCGCCGCCGAAGCCATGACGCTTTTGCAACGCGTCGGCAAGCCGAAATCGAACCTGTTTTATATCGCCGACGATGTGTTGCCGCAGACCATCGAAGTCGTGCAGACACGGGCGAAACCTGCCGGCATCGAAGTGAAAGTAGGTCCCGCCGCCGATGCCGCCACGGCCAACGCATTCGGCGTGCTGCTGCAATATCCCGGCGCGAATGGCGATGTGCATGACTATCGCGCGCTGACGGAAGCGGTGCATGCGGCAGGCGGTTTTGTGATCGCAGCCGCTGACTTGCTCGCACTGACGCTGCTCACGCCCCCGGGCGAATGGGGCGCGGACGTGGCGATCGGCAATACGCAGCGCTTCGGCGTGCCGGTTGGTTTCGGCGGTCCGCACGCGGCGTACATGGCCGTGCGCGATGACTTCAAGCGCCAGATGCCGGGCCGTCTCGTAGGCGTCACTGTCGACGCCCAAGGCAAGCACGCGCTGCGTCTCGCGCTGCAAACGCGCGAACAGCATATTCGCCGCGAGAAAGCGACTTCGAATGTATGTACGGCGCAAGCGTTGCTCGCGATCATGGCCAGCATGTACGCCGTGTATCACGGGCCGCAAGGCTTGAAGACCATTGCGTTGCGCGTGAATTGCGTCGCGTCCATCTTCGCGGCCGGCGTGCAGAAGCTCGGTTACACGCTCGCGAACGAAACCTTCTTTGATACCGTCACCATCGAGAGCGGCGCGAACACCACGGCGTTGCATCAGGCGGCGTCGGCGGTGCATGTGAACTTGCGGCATATCGATGCAACGCGCGTAGGCGTTTCTGTCGATGAAACCACCTCCCGCGACGACCTCCTCAAGCTCTTCGCGTTGTTCGCGGAAGTGGCCGGCAAGACGGAAACGTTCGATATCGACGCGCTGGATTCAGATGCAAAATCGTCGTTGCCGAAAACGTTGGAGCGCACGAGCGAATACCTCACGCACCCGGTGTTCAACCGCCATCATTCCGAGCATGAAATGCTGCGCTATCTGCGCAGTCTCGCGGACAAGGACCTCGCACTCGATCGCACGATGATCCCGCTCGGTTCCTGCACGATGAAGCTGAACGCAACGTCGGAAATGCTGCCTGTGACGTGGCCGGAATTCGCGCAGATTCATCCGTTCGCGCCAGCCGAGCAGACCGTCGGTTACCGGACCATGATCGATCAGCTCGAGCAGATGCTCGTGGCATGTACGGGTTACGCGGCGGTATCGCTGCAACCCAATGCCGGCTCGCAAGGCGAATACGCTGGCTTGCTGATCATCCATGCGTATCACGCGTCGCGTGGCGAAGGGCATCGGAATATCTGTTTGATTCCGTCGTCGGCGCACGGGACGAACCCGGCATCGGCGCAAATGGCGGGCATGCAGGTCGTGGTCGTTGCGTGCGATGAGCAAGGCAATGTCCATATCGCCGACCTGAAGGCCAAGGCCGAAAAGCACGCGGCCAATCTGGCGGCGATCATGATCACGTATCCGTCCACGCACGGCGTGTTCGAAGCGAACGTGCGCGAAATCTGCGAGATCGTGCATGCGCACGGCGGACAGGTGTATGTGGATGGCGCGAACATGAACGCAATGGTCGGCCTCACAGCGCCGGGCCAGTTCGGCGGCGACGTCTCGCACTTGAATCTGCACAAGACGTTCTGCATTCCGCACGGCGGCGGCGGACCGGGCGTGGGTCCTGTTGCTGTCGGTGCGCATCTGGCGAAGTTCTTGCCGAACCAGCAATCGACCGGTTATCAGCGCGATGCGTCGGGCATTGGCGCGGTATCGTCGGCGCCTTATGGCTCGGCCGCCATCTTGCCGATTTCGTGGATGTACATCGCGATGATGGGCGCGCAAGGCCTCACGGCCGCGACCGAAAACGCGATCCTCGCCGCGAACTATGTGGCCAAGCGCCTCGCCGCACATTACCCCGTGCTGTACAGCGGCGCCGGCGGTCTGGTCGCGCATGAATGCATTCTCGATCTGCGCCCGTTGAAAGAGACGAGCGGCATTTCGGTCGAGGACGTGGCAAAGCGTCTTATCGATTACGGTTTCCACGCGCCGACCATGAGCTTCCCGGTTCCCGGCACGCTGATGGTCGAGCCGACGGAATCGGAATCGAAGGAGGAGCTGGATCGGTTTATCGATGCAATGATCGCCATTCGCGACGAAATCCGTGCGGTCGAAGAAGGCACGTCGGATCGCGAAGACAATCCGCTGAAGCACGCGCCGCACACGGCGGCGGTTGTTGTTGCGGACGACTGGACGCACAAGTATTCGCGCGAAACGGCGGCGTATCCGCTGGCATCGCTGGTCACGCGCAAGTACTGGCCGCCGGTTGGCCGCGCGGACAATGCGTACGGCGACCGGAACCTGTTCTGCTCGTGCATTCCGCTGTCGGAGTATGGTGAATGAGCGTTGAATAAGCGATAGATTCAACCGCGCGGCTTTCCCCGAAGCCGCACGGTTTTGCCGGATTCACGCAACACCAGATACCATCTCACCCGAACGAAGCCAATCAGGGAGTTTTGCATGGCGCGACAGGTGCGAATGGTGAACAAGACGTGGCGTGTTCCGGCGATTATCGCGGCCCTTGCAGCAACGGCGTTGAGCGCGCAGACCGCGACCGCCGCAATGAATTTTTGCGCCGCGCCGGCGATGCAGAACAGCGAGCGCACGAACGCCGATCCGGGCGTGAAAGCGCTGGTCAAGATGGTGCAAGCGCATTTGAACGAGCAGCCGAAGGCGCGTGCGACCTTGCATACGGAAGGCACGTTGCCGCACCAGGGCATTCGTGACGAAAGCGAGGAAGCGGAGAAAGATCTCGGGCTGATGCGCGACGCCGCGCTCGCCTGGCGCGCGACGGGAAACGAAGCATATTTGCGTCTCGTCGACCGGTTTTTATTTGCGTGGGCGACGACCTATCAGCCGAGTTTCAATCCTATCGACGAAACGAATTTCGAGTCGCTGATCCTTGCCTACGACCTGACCGCGAGCGCGCTGCCCGTGAAGACGCGCAATGCCGCGAACGCGTTCATCACGAAATTGGTGACCGGCTACATAGCGGATATCGACAAACAGAAACGGCCGCTCACGGGCACGTATCGGAACAATTGGCAGAGTCACCGGATCAAGTTGATATCGATGGGCGCGTTCACCATCGATGACCGCAAGCTCATCAACACAGCGCAGCGTCTGTACGTGGAACATATTGGAGACAACATTGCGCCGGACGGTTCCACCGTCGATTTCGCCGAGCGCGACGCTTTGCATTACGTGACCTACGACCTTCAGCCTCTGGTCACGGCGGCTCTCGCTGCGCGCCGTCACAACCGCAACTGGCTTGCCGAACGCGCGCAATCCGGCGCAACGCTGGCTGGTGCGTTGAACTGGCTGACGCCGTATGCGCTTGGCACTCGCACGCACGAGGAATTCGTGAATTCGAAAGTTCCCTTCGATGCCAGCCGCCGCGAAGCCGGCCTGCCCGGTTTCTCGGGGCAATGGGATCCGAAGAACAGCGCCGAATTGTTTCATCTTTCGGCACGGCTCGACGGGCGATACACGCCCATCGCGCTGCGTCTTGCACCTACTCCACCCGCCTGGCTTGCGGTTTGTCTGCCGCTGCCGGCGCGATGATTTTCTAGCGGCACTTAGCAGGAGCAGTCATGGCAGTCAGCGTTTTCGACCTTTTCAAAATCGGCATCGGTCCGTCGAGTTCGCATACGGTTGGGCCCATGCGAGCGGCCCTGATGTTCGTGCAAGGGCTTGAACGCGATGGTCTGCTTGACGCGACGGCTTCCGTGAAATGCGAGTTGTACGGCTCGCTGGGCGCGACGGGAAAAGGTCACGGCACGGATCGCGGCGTGATGCTCGGTCTGATGGGCGACGCGCCCGATACCGTCGATGCCAGCACGATCACCCCTCGCCTCGAGACCGTGCGCGCGACCAAGAAGTTGTCATTGCTTGGCCGGCATGAGATTCCGTTCGTGCAGAAGGATCACATCACGTTTTTGCGCCAGGCGTTGTCGGAGCATCCGAACGGCATGAAACTGCACGCCTTCGATGCCAATGGCACGTCACTACGCGACGCCACCTACCTTTCCGTGGGCGGCGGGTTTGTGGTGACAGCGGGGGCATCGAACGTGAAGGTGCTCACGGCCATTGAACAATTGCCATACGCGTTTCAATCCGGCGACGAACTGCTCGCGCTCTGCCGTGATACCGGCAAATCCGTTGCGCAACTGATGTGGGACAACGAGCGCGTCTGGCGCAGCGACGAGGAGATCCGCTCGGGTTTGCTGCGCATCTGGGACGTGATGCAGTCATGCGTGAAGCGCGGGTGCGGTATCGACAACCCCGATGCCGATGGTTGCCTTCCTGGTCCTTTCCAGGTCAAGCGTCGGGCGCCGGTTTTGTATCGGGCGCTGGTTGGCAAGCCTGAGCAGGCGTTGCGCGACCCGCTTTCCATGATCGACTGGATCAACCTGTACGCGATCGCCGTGAACGAGGAAAACGCCGTGGGCGGGCGTGTGGTGACGGCCCCGACCAACGGCGCAGCGGGCATCATCCCGGCCGTGCTGCATTACTACGACCGGTTCATGCCGGGATCGAACCAGCAGGGCGTGATCGACTTTTTGCTGACGGCGGCGGCCATCGGGATCTTGTACAAGATGAACGCATCGATATCCGGCGCTGAAGTCGGATGTCAGGGCGAGGTTGGCGTTGCATGTTCGATGGCCGCGGCCGGATTGGCGGCGGTGATGGGTGGCACGCCGACGCAGGTTGAAAACGCGGCCGAGATCGGGATGGAACACAACCTTGGGCTGACTTGCGATCCTGTTGGCGGGATGGTGCAGATTCCGTGTATTGAACGAAATGCAATGGGATCGATGAAAGCCGTGAACGCGGCGCGCATGGCGATGCGCGGGGACGGCAGTCATTATGTTTCGCTGGATTCCGTGATCAAGACGATGATGCAAACCGGCGCGGATATGAAGACGAAGTACAAGGAGACTTCGCGGGGCGGGTTGGCGGTGAATATTGTTGAGTGTTAGGTGCTGGCGCTTGGGCGGGGGAGGTTTACGGTCGGGTTGCTGCTTTTTAGGCTTTCGCGCGTTCTGTTCTGGCTGATTTCTTTAGCACTGTTAGCCACTGTCCGTGGCGGGACTTCATTTCTTTGTCCAACGGCGACAAAGAAACGAAGCAAAGAAAACGCCTCCCAACCGCTAATTCTTAAGTGTCCCGAGCGTGCACGTACAACTGTTTGGTTCTTCAGAAGAACGCTCGACGCCGCAATCAAGAACACTTGAAACCCTCCCCCTTCGTCAACCGCAACCCACACGCTTCGCCACCAGTGTGGGAATCCGTTAATGAGGCTTCCGCGCTGCGCGCGCTGACGCCCAAACGACGGGCTTGGCTGTACTGGTTCCGTTTTGCCCGCGCGAGCCTAGGACCACCGGCGGCAAAGTCTCGGCAAGTTCAGGATGCTGTAGCGCCGTCATGTGTTCAACCCGTTGTTCACTTGGGCCAGGTTTCCGTATTGACTGCCACAGTTACTGGTGGCGAAGCGTGTGGGTATCTGTTGACGAAGGGGGAGGGGTTCAAGTGTTGGTGTTTATGGCGTCGAGCGTTCTTCTGAAGTACCAAACAGTTGTACGTGCACGCTCGGGACACTTAAGAATTAGCGGTTGGAAGGCGTTTTCTTTGCTTCGTTTCTTTTTCGCCGTTGGAAAAAGAAATGAAGTCCCGCCACGGACAGTGGCTAATAGTGCTAAAGAGATCAGCCAGAACGGAACGCGAGCAAGCTCAAACAGCAACAACCCGGCATTAACTCCGACCGCAACGAACACTATCCCGAGCGCTAGCGCAAAACCCGTGAAATGAAGTCCCGCCACGGACAGTGGCTAATAGTGCTAAAAAAGTCAGCCAGAACAGAACGCGCGAAAGCCTAAAAAGCAGCAACCCGACATCAACCCGACCATAAACCGCCCCCGACCAAGCGCCAGCGCGAAAACCCCGCCTAGCGTCACCGCCCCGCCCCAGCGTAAGCTACGAATTCCAGCTCCGCTTGCGAGCCAAACCGCCGAACCACCGAACCGCCGAACCTTCCGGGAGGTTTCATCGAATGGCATCTGCAGTCCCAGCATCCCACCCCAACCCGACGACCGGCGCGAAGCTCATCGTCGATGCCCTCCTGACCCACGGCGTCGAACGGGTCTTCTGCGTCCCGGGCGAAAGCTTTCTCGCGATCCTCGATTCCCTCCACGACGAAACCAGCCGCATCCAGACCATCGTCTGCCGTCACGAAGCCGCCGCGGCAAACATGGCCGAGGCAGTCGGCAAACTCACCGGCCGCCCCGGCGTCGCACTCGTA
>NZ_JBSIPA010000014.1:0-38406 GCF_053574605.1 Caballeronia sp. M23-90
GGGTGCGCATCATTACGAACAGCAGTACAGGGACCGTGTCATCAAACAGCTTCATCGCCGCGCGGCGCAATTTGGATATTCACTACAGCCTCAGGACTCGCCAGCGTGAAGGTGAGTTTCTTAGGAAGGCATTCTCGGCAAAGCGGTCTACAACGACGCCAACGAGAAAATTGGTTCGATCATGGATTTGGTGATTTCGCCGGACACAACGGTTTCAGCAGCCATTATTGCCACGGGCGGATTCCTCGGTGTCGCGACCCATGATGTCGCGGTACCGATCGGGTCTCTCGATATTCGTAACGGCAATTTCTATTTGGCCGGCGCAACGAAACAAGCACTCAAGGACACGCCCGAGTTCCAGTACAACAAAGTGCAGACGCCAGCCAAGCCAAGAAAGCTTCAGGCTAAATAACACCTGAGCGCGTACGCGGGGCCTTGCCACAAAGCGGCGGTCGCTGACCAAGCGTGAATAGGAAGTCGCGACCTGCAAAGGGTCGCGGCTTTTTTTGCACTGGGGCAAGCGTTCGATGTCCTGAGCGAGCCGGAGAACAAGACGCCCTCGTCGCCGTAAGAGCGCGATTGTCACCACTTCAGGCTCGCCCCTTTTTGCTTATCGCAAGCGCAAACGTCTTGAACAACTCGAGTTGTGTAGGCGCATAAACCTGGGCGCGCTCCCGCTTACCACGCGATGAATGGGTTGTGCCGACTGTGTTTGCGACGGCACACGCGCCACGTGCGGCATCGGCTTGTGCCATCACCCACTCGTGGCTTGCGCTATCTAGGCTCGCATTTCGGCTTTTTGGACCTCCTGTCGATTACATCGATAGCCTGCGACACAACCACATGGGGCTTTCGGATCTCGAAAAAGCGAAGCAAGCGAAGCCGAAGGTAGTGGTAGAGCTCGTCTGGCGCAAGGATTGACTCGGGCAGCAACGGATGGATTTGGCAAGGCGTCGCCGCAGCGATTGCCAGCCCCTCAACCGGACACCCATACACGCTCAGGAGTGAACGTAACGCGCGCAAGACCGCTGCAAGCCGTCGCACCGGCGCGGTGTGAAGCACAGCCCCATCCTCAGCGTGCGCTGCGATCAATGTCTCGGCGTCGAGCCCTGGTTCGACGCTTCCCTGAAACGGCATTACACACACAACAAACGCGCCGAACGGCGTTACGACCACCACATCCAGATCCGTAATCGCGCACTGTGTGTGAGGCGCATGGACAAAGCGCAGCCCGCAACGTATCGCATAGTCGCCTACCCCTAAGCGACGCAGCACCTGCTCGAACAAGGCCGAGACACCCTTGACCATTTCATCCATGCCAAGAACAGGCGAGCGCAGATTTTTACTACTTGTCTCAGATGCGCTTTCGGCCAAACGCCGGGCACCGCAATCGCTCAATACCGATGTGGTCAAAACAATCCCCTCTTCAAAGTAGACCTTACCAGCCTAAGCAAAGAAGAAGAAAGTCAAGCAGCCTGCGAGGCGCACCGATCGCAAATGATGCGCAGCCGGCCGATCATCAAGCCGCGCGTCCGGCCGCGCCTCTTGCACAATGAATGACGAGTCGTGGGAGCGCTGAAATTTTAGACAGTCACGCTCTCGTCGCTCTCGTCGCTCTCGTCGCTATGGTCGCTATGGTCGTTCCCCTCATCGCCGTCCCGCGCTGCAGCGCCGCCGCTCACGCGAGCGCTTGGATCGCTTACCTTGGAAAGCACGCGATACAGCGCCTGGCGCGAGATGCCCAGTGACTTCGCCGCGTGCGACTTATTGCCGTTTGCTGCCGCGAGTGCCACGAGCGCTTGCTCGCAGCTCACCACCGGCGCATCAATCTTGCGAATCGCTGCAAACGAAGAAATGTAGGCGCCCGCCTTGGTCGCTAGTCCATGCCCAGCGGCCGCGACAATCTTTTCCATCGCAAGCTGGTGCAATTGCGGATCGGGCTTTTGATCAGGACGCTTGATCGGTGCAGGCACGCCGGTCACTTGCTCGTACATGCGCTGCAAGTAGGCGTGGCGCAAGCCATGCACTGTCACCCCCAAACCCTTTTGCGAGACGCCCTCATTAGCCAACACTTTATAAAAATGGCGATACCATTTTTTGAGCGAATAAGACTCGGGAATCATTGAGCCCGTACGGGGGTTTGCCATCTGCGCGGCCCGAATAAGCAGGTCATACTGCCAATCGGCATCGATGGGCACCACACGCGGGCGCCCGCCTTTGGTCCCATCGGTCACGTGAAGATGGCCGGATACGCGCAGACACTGAAGTGGGCGCAGCAGCATGCTCTCTTGCGCGCGCAAGCCAAACGCGGACTGTAACTCGACCTGAATCGCAACCCACCGGTCGCTGTGCGATAAGCGCGCGATGACTTCATCAACATTCACGTCCGCGGCCTCCCACGATTTGTCTCGTTGCGCCACGTAATACCGGCGGTACCCGTCGGGGCGCGTGATGTAGTCATCGACCGTACCCACTAGCTGGTGTTTGCCCATCCATGCTGCGAGCGTGCGCCAATACGTGAGTTTGTTTTCGACCGTCCCTGGGCTCTGTTTATTTTTAATCACCCACACATTAACCAGATGCCGAATATGCTTGCTCGAAATATTCCACGGTGTCTCAATGGCAAAGCCATCGCGCCTTAGCTCTTTGAAACCGGCAATCAAAGACAAGAGGCGCCGCTCCTGTGTTTTAATTGAAATGGCATTGGCCGTCACCCGCGTTTTACTATGCGCATGAGACAGGAATTGTTGGAAGAGTTTGTCCAGCTCTCCGGTTAAACGCTTAGGAAGACCTGATCGTTCGAGTAAGGTGCGAAAATTGATAACGACTTTCATTTGATATGTCCTCTGAATAAGCTGGAGCCGCGTTCAAGGCGGCACACATCGGAATAAGATTTACTCGCTTTGACTGAGCTGATTCACCATCGAAATTGGCATGTCGTTCAGCTTGCATTCAATGTGGCGTGGGTGCGGGCTCACTAAAAGACCCGCGTCCATGCCAACGTGTCCGCACAAGAAAGTGCACTCAGTGGAGCTTCGTTTTCTGTCAATAGATGAAAAGCGCGCCACAGATGGGCGGCCAAGGCACTCAGTTTTCGACACCGAGCGACAAGCGTGCGCCGTCGACGCACTGACGCGACACTAACCGCACTCGTACGCCTTGGATGGTCCGCACTTAAACGTGCCGTCTGCAAGTTGCTATCCATCGAACAACAGCCTTGTTCAATTTCTCTAAGCCATTATCAAGCCAATAATTTTTTCTTTCGCATAACTAATCTCCTTACCTATTTAGGTGCAATTTCTTCCTACACTTGACCGCTCGTTCTAATTGCTCCAAGCGTTGCTACCTTGATTACCGCGAGATCCTCGGGGCGCCGGCTTGGTGACTTTCGTCTTCAAAATTCCATACAAGCGCTTTGCCCATTTCAAGATGTGTCACCATCGGTAAGCGAGTTTCCATCGGACCGGATTGCATGGCGAAATACGAACTCTCTTTTGTCGCACGATCCAGAGCTTCAACGGTTGCGGGGTGTTTTTCCACCGTGTGATGGGTGTCTCGGTATGTGTTGTCATCAGCGACCGTTAGTGGCGGTGAATGATTCGGCAAGCGGCCGCAAACTTGTTCGAGAAACCGACGCTTTAGCCCTTGGCCTGTTACGCCGAGCCCTTTTTCAGTGATTCCGTGCTTCTTTAATACCCCGTAGTACACGCGACACCACTGCTGCTTCGTCAATCTGTCACGCATCGTCGTCCCCGTATATTGATCGGCTAAACCCGCAGCCTCCGAAAGCACGGCGAGTTTGACCTCGGATGGAACCATACGCAAACAACTACCTTTCGGTCCACGCACAATCGCCAAAAAATCCCTGCACCGAGCTGCATCCTTTGGCCTGAAGACGAAACTCTCCTTCACTCCCAGGTCAAACACTGCCTGCAGCTTGAGCTGAGCTGCGATGTGAGCGTCAGTACGTGCAATGTCCTCGATGACGGCAACGGCATCGATTCCATCGCCGGAAAAAGACATTTTTCTCCCTGACGCATCGGGGCTACTCCACCCATGCTTCTCGAGATCGACGTAATCAGCGAGCGTTGTGACCAAACCCGGCCTAGCTATCCACTGAGCGAGCGCGCGCAGATGTGTGAGCTTGTTGTCAATCGTGCTGGAGGTTTGGCCTTGCGCAAGCCAAATCTCTACGAGCAACTGCACGTGCTTTGCTTCTAAACGATACGGAGATTGGATTGCGTGACCGCCTTGATGGAAGTCCTCGAACGCCTTGCAAAGCGCTCGGGCACGGAGTTCCTGAGTACGGACTGATAAAGGCGTTACGTTTTTTCCGGACCGACTGTGCACATGCCCCACGTTGTCTTCGAGCAGGCGCGCAAGCGCACCTTTAAAGTCTGCCCGCAGCTTGTATGATTGAACTATCTTAAATACATCAACTAAATCAACCATTGGTCATTTCTCTGGAAAGGTTTGCGCAAACAGGAGCGATGCGAAGCATCCCACGCACGCAAGATAGGACAAGCTTCTTCAGTCACCGATGTGGGTCTTGTACGCTTCGTGTGAACCGGTTGGAAGCGGCTCTCATATCTATTTGCGGCGCACAGCACTACTTTGGCGGACATCACGTTTTCCGTGATCGGACAATCTCAACGCAGGTGCCAAGTACTGGACGTAGAGCCGGCCCGACAGCTGGCCCATCTGCTTTGCGCTCGCCGCGCCTTTGCGAAAATTCGCACAACGCGTCAAACTGGACGTTCGTTGTCATAACTCGTGATGGGTAAACCGTCGTGCCGATCGATACGACGGGTGGGTTTTAGGAAACTACGCTCTTGCATTCCGGGACTTTAGCGATGATTGTTTGATCCACCCGACGCAGGGAAGCGGCTGCGCTCCGATGGTCCCAAGTCAGCAATGCTGACTTGGACTACTCAGCCGACGCACGTTAGGGCGGCAACTAAGCAATTCTTTTTGCGCATTTTGGTTCGGCTGCGCGTGCCGATCGATTAGTTCTCGGAAACTCGTACATGCTTCGTACATGAAGTTTCCCGCCCCTGGCAAGCCGGTGTATCGTTGCCGCGGTGTATCGGGCAACCCACACCATGCCCAGCGATAATGCTGAAGGCGCGAGTTGAATGTTCTCGAGCGCTGTGAGTCCGTTCACACGCTCGTCCTTAGTCGCATCCTCCGCGCTTAGCGCACGCGGATCATGGGCGTTTGAGATGCCTGCGACGCCCGGGTGTTGGGACGGCGGCACGTGATGCAGGTGGCGGACGTCTAGGACGTCTTTCATGAAGATGGCGTTCATTGGAAAGCGTTGTAATGGAATTGGGGCCCTTAGGCTCAAGTCGATGCGTCGATGGCGCGGTGTATGAATGAATCGTACCGCCGCGCGCATGGCGCATAAGCTTGCAAAGCTCACGAATTTGCTATGTCTTTCGCGGCAAGCGGCGAAAATGGCAGTACACACGGGCGGTGCGGTTGATTGGTGCACGCGTTCTCGAGGTGCGCGAGGCAAAGCATGCCTTCGGCTTAGCGCGCGCAAAGCGCCCCCCTTCCTTTTAAATTTAGACCCGAGAGTCTGGGCCAAAATCACATGTTCGAGACTGTAAGCGCCGCTTACAGTCTCCAAGGCCTCGGGTTTTTATATCTATATGATTTAAAAAGAGACTTTTCATTTTTACCCCGGATAACAAAAATATAAAGTTGGAAAATTCCTCCGTCTCTCGCCATAAGATCGAAACGGATTTGACGGAGTAACTGCTTTCAAATGCGGGATCCGCGCTGGGCAGCCCTTAGCTGGACACCCCTCAATCGGTGACGCCGAAGGGCGCAGTCGCGGCGAGCCTCGCTGCGTAAACGCCTGTGCTTACATCACTTTTGATGGACACACTCGCGCTTTTGCGTCCGACAGGACCGCGTCTCCAACGACTTTGGAAAGGTCAAGCAAAGGACAACACTGACCGACACCCTGATCGGCGATCAGGGTGTCTTGGAGACGTAGTATTTCCAAATCTTTGATTTAAAAAGATAATCCGTTGATCCGAGAGCGGATAACAGCTAGGAAAATTACGGTAAACTTTTGGTACAAAACAGGAAAATTTCTCCCAAAACGCTTAGTTCTTTTCAACACCCCCTCCTCCGCGGCCGTTCCCGTTGGAATAACTTACAAAGACAGCTTGAATAAATAGACGGAACTCATAGCGCCGAATCTGGGTGCGACCGGTTTTAAATTTGAACCAATTTGAACAAGGCCGGGTTTGCCTTCACCAATCGTTGCGAAGAGGATCGCGTCGCTTTTACGGAGTATCCAGAAGCGCGAGAAATCCTTTGAGCCGCATCAGTTGATCCGGAACAAGCTCGTGCGTGTCCGCCACGTTTCGAATCCGTCCGCGCCAGTAGTCAAGGTTGAGGGTAATAGGACGGTCGCCTTCGGCTTGGATAACGGCATATCGAATGACAGCATCTAGATGCCTGATTTCTGCATCCGCGAGAATTGAGGTCCGGCGTTTCGGTTGATTCGGGACCAAATGTCGCTTATTAAGGCCCCTCATTAAATTGCTCCTGATCGCTGCGGTGCGACGAAGATCGCCGTGCGCTGCGCGCGCACGACGCAATTGTCGCGATGGAATTCGTCAAAACGGTCGGCCAACCCCAATTGTTCTGTAATCCTATATATATTTTTAAAAAAATTTCTATATGAATAAAGAATTGACCCAATCACAGTAAGCGTTTGGCGAGATCGACACCCAGCAACGACGATATAGCCAAGTGAAGGGATGATGAAAGCGGGACGTCCAGGGTTTTTGGTCAGCATTAATAGATGGAGTCGTAAGTGACAACCCATCTTCCCGTTTTGGTGGCAATGTCAAGGCGGCTTCAGTAACCTAAGCATGTGATTGCTTGCCGCCTTAGAGCAGGCCGGTCTGTAAATTTACCTATCCTGTAACCAATGCGTCGGCAAGTTCTTGTGACGGCGTGTCCAGTTTTCGAATATCAAGTAAGACCCCACGCTGAGCGACGCGGGATCCCGCAGCTACGAAGTCAATCGGGCATCGAGATGAACCTACGTCGTCGGTAAGCTGGCAAGTCCCGTGTCAACATAGCTGGCGCAAACTAAGCCAGCGGCACTTGGCCCTCGGTTGCACGGAAGTGAAGGAATCGTTGCTTCCTTACGAAAGGCACCGGTTTTTTGTGAGCTTTAAAGATCAAAACATGTCTTTAAAGCCCTAGACTTAATTGATCCCCGCGCAACCGCGCATCGAATTCCGGCGAGTCTATGGATCTCGTCGCTCGTGTTTTTCGATGGTATCGCCTTAAGCAAGCCGAGAGTGGCCAGCGGCGCAGCTCCGCCGTCTCAACGGCCGCGTGTTTATCACTCCGATTCTTCACTGCTGGTGGACTAGCCATCTATCAAAAGTTTTTTTTGCGCTATCGAATCTGCTAGCGCCAACCCCTGCGGGAGAACTCCCGTTGGGGGAGAACGCCCGCATTTCCGATGAGGTTTATTACCATGAAGTTCGTTCCAATAAGGATCCGCTACTCTTGCGGCATTATTATCGATGACCGCGTTTCGCTGGATTTAGAAACTCGCGAAGTTCATTTCAGCCCCCGCCTAACAGTGATGCTATTAGAAATGGCGAAAACCGAGGATGCACCCATGATCTCGATCAATTTGAACGGGCGCAATCTCCCAGTGGTACATGGCAGCGATGGGGAACTCACCCTCGGTTCCGAGAGCGACCGAATGCGCGTCGGTGCACTTCGATCAATCTTCCAGCCTAATAGAAGACAGCGGCACGCGAACGGCCACTTCGCTCATCTCCTTAGCATCGCATCGTTCGCGGGGGCATGCTGGAGCGCGTCCTCCGTCACGACTTGGAACCTTACCGCCGCTGCAGACGTGGCAAGTTTTTTGGTCTGCGCTGCCCTCCTTGGCATCGTAGGTTTGTACTGCAAAATGGATTAACGAGCATTCCACTTGCGATGAACGCTATCGCACCCTTCTAACGTCTAACGCTGATAAAGATTTGACAATGACCAGTAGGTTCGATTAGAGCCATCGAAGTCAACCGCGTCCTGATAAGTCGCACCCGACTTTGCTTTCGCAATGTTGACGCTACAACGCACCGCGCCCATCAGGGCGCGGTTTTTTTAACGAAGGGTGACCCGGATGCATACCAGCAAAGCCGCTTCAAGCGTTGCAACCCGCCATGGCAGCATGTCGCCCAATTTCGCCTTAGCAGACTAGACTAGAGAACGATTACTAGTGGACGGGGATCGTGTACCAAGGTGTACAAACGCGCGCTTTCGGCGCGTGTACAACGGTTCACCAGGTGAAGTTTCAGCCTCCGCCCTGAGAGCGGGAGGAGTTCAACTCATCGATCTGGGCCTTCGAAAAATTTGATATGTATTGCGCGAGCTCCGCTTTCGAAAACAATTCAGTGACATCTCTTTTGTCGTGCCTCCTCTTTATGATTTGCCTGATGGCTGCTTCAATCTCTTTCCGGTAGAGCAACGCGACGATCATATGACTGCATTCAATCTTCAAAAAACTTATTTTGATAACCTGGTCGCACATGTATTTTGACCTTCTCGCGCCATGTACTGCGAGAAAGATTTAGCTCATGTAATACGGTCTTTGCAGGTCTTATTGCACTGCAACGCTTTGGGTTACGCGCATTAAATTTGAGTTGCAACATCCCGATTTCGTTCTGAATCGCAATGAGTCTTGCCCCGACCGCAGGGGTCAACGTATCGCCCATAAACAATCGTCTAACCTCGTCAGGCAGCTTATCTATCGACATCGCTCGGCTGACGGTAGTCCTCGGCACCTTAAGCCCTTTAGCACCATCGGTTATGGTGCGCCACTCTCCGCGTGCCTGTCCGGCTTTTAAAGCCTTTGCGATATCGAGCGGGAGTCGTTTCCGGATTTCGATATTGGGCTGCAAGGAAATTTGTCTATTAATGGTGTTGCTCATGTTGGTTGGAATCATTCCGGTGCCAATCCGGGTCTTTGGCGGACACGCTTGCAGCGCGGCTATCGCGACAGCAGGACGTCGATCGTTTGAGATAGTGGCTTAAGAACGTGCCCTAGCAATGATCGTGGGTAACCCTTCTCGTTTGTGTGCGACATAAGCCGTCCGGAGTTTCCTGGTCATCCCCAGCCACGCGTCATGATAAGTCAACGCCTTGCACTTTGGCTGGGCGACTTACCGGAGAATGCCAATGATCCCGATCGAGTACATTCGCGCAGCATAGCAATACCGCGCTGAGTTGAAAGTCGAACTGACAGCCGCAGCTTTACTTGGTCTGATCATCAGCTACCACGCCATGACCAGTCCTTTGCTTAATTGGTTGGCTCCGTAGCGCCACAACATTTCGCGCGCCCCTATCAAGTGCTATTGCCTATTTCCTGCAGATTTCGCCCCCCCTTATACGGCGTATAACCCCCCGGAACTACCTCAATTAATGTAACCCTCTGAAAACAAAAGAATTCGAGAGAGAAAGCCAGGGGGGTTACAAACGGTCCAAAAACAGTCCAGCACTGCCGCAGAACAGAATTTTTGGTCTCCGCGATCGTGGTCGCTGCTGCATAGAGGAAGAGGTTTCAACGAGGGCGAAGGAGATACAGTTCTCGTTTTACCAACGCGAGAAACTTACGAGTTAGTAATCAGTTAATTCACTCGGAGAAAACAGATCCAAAACGCTAACTAACACACGCCATCGGGGCGTTCTAACCGAAGAAGGCCCCTATACGCCGTATAACCTGTTTTTTCGCGATCACAATTTTTATCATCATGATTTTTAATCAAAATTTACATTTTTTGGCTAATTCTGTTCCTCTGAACGGCATGCACATTCAACGGGATTCGCGATGGCCGCCGCCCAACCAGAGGCGGGTTTCTTTACTTCGAGCAACTCGGAGACAGCAGGCAGCGAACTGCGGTGCGATCTCCAAGACGTCGAGACTCAGGCGGCACATCCGATTATCGGCAAGATGGCTAAAAACTTGAGTTCCTTTTTGACCTCATGAACTGAACGCCAAAGGACATGCGACAAGGCACAGGAAACGACCTGACGTAGTCTTGCATCAACTTTGTGCACTTTTTTCGACTTTGCATTCGTGCGGCCCATATCTTGGATCAGTGTTCCAGATAAATTGGTGGGTATCACTGTCGCCTTGCTGCACACTCGCTTGTCGCTTAGCGGGATAACTGCCTCGACTGCAAAGTCACGTTGTACCATCAATTTATTGCAAAAGCTGGCCGCGTGTCCACCGACAAGTGGGCGTTATAGTGATTAACTCAATTCTTTCAAACACTTTTCGCCAGGATCTATTTGATTTTTAATCGGACTTTTTGGTTTTGGAGAATAAATATTAGTGGAACACCGCGCACACCGCGGAGGCCAAATTTTAAAAGCCTCACCTTATCCGGGGTGACAAGCATACGGGGGCACAACTTTGTGGACAGTGACATCAGAGAAAGGTAGAGCAGCAGCGTCTTGCCCATGTCCGGCGCGACCTGCTGCGGTCGACCTGAAGCAGGTGAAAGCGTCATAAGTCCCCGTCGCGACAAGTTTATCATCGTCGATACCCGTCACGCGCGTCCCCCATGCCCGGGACCGTGAGAATAAAAGCGGCCACTTGTGCAATTTCGTCCGTTAATCACCGCAAGTGGCTGCGTCATTCATATTCGTACAACCAGGGCCTCATGCCAAGATTCCGCCAACGCTGCGGCATCGAGAAAAGTAAGGCGCGTAAGGTGAACCTAGCCGTTTTCTGCTAGGTAGACGGCTCACCAATAACGTAAAAAGATCATGAGTTTTAGCAACAAGCGAAGGAAGAGGAGCGTTGGTCGCCCTAGGCCAATTGCAAGATACACGCCGCTCAACGAAATCAACATGAGCCAAACAGTAAAATCGCTCTTGGGGAAGAAACCCACGTCAACGGCGAAAATCAAATAGCACACCACCGCGAAAATCGCTCGACGAAACATCCAATTCAGCCCTTTAAATTTACTGTACATTGTCGTCCCCGCCCTTACGGCCCACGACCGCCGCACGCCAGAACAAAACGATAGATTCGGATGCTGAGAAACTCGCTGCAATAAGAATCCAGAATTGAATGCCGCGAGTCCAGTCAAGCTCGCGAAGGCTTGTTAGTAACGTCATAGTATTGCTCCAATCGATGGTTGACATCGGGTGCTCCTATAGCAGACCCGATATCTTCATCGTCGCAGACCACGGCGAAAGTCAAGGCTGGCACAAGTGCGGTATAAAGCCACCGCTTTACATCCCGATTAGTCGACGCGTGATCGCAGATCGCGAAAAATTCATACGTATTGGTACATCAGAGCATCAAACAAAGAGGATAACTAAGGTATTCAGATAACGACGAATTTACCTCGCAGCTCAGACAGCTCTGAGAGATAAGAATCATCCTAACCGTGGGCAATTTTGGTGGAACGGGAGACGGCAATCCAGCACGAAGAAGGGCACCGCCTTTTAGATTCAACGACACCGCCCTCCTTTGTTTTGCATAACGAAATTTCTGATAAAACCAGAGTTTGTGTGAATTTCGTTCAGGTTAGCGAAGATGCAATACACCACTTGACGTCTATTATCTCAGCAACATCCCGCGCGACGCAAAAAGATGAAGTGGGCACGGAGTTCTATCACTAGCGGGCCCTCGCACCGAGCGCTGCGTTAGTAGCATTAGAAAGGAGACATATTGATACATATAGCCGTGATGCTCTGACGGGAACATCCTGAGTGGACGACAGGCTACCTCGAAACTATTCGTGCACATCTTCGAGAATTTGAATGCGTAGATGTTCGTTTCGTGGCCACTGCAGGGCAGTGTTGATGATCGAAGGTCACCCGTCTCCGCCGGCTGGGGTGGCCTCTGGACTCAACGCAAGACGCAGTCCAAGACTGAACCGGTCATTATGTGATAAGTGACAATTACAGCGAGCGCCAATAACACAAGTAGTTCAAGCGCGAGCTTACGGCGAAGGCGATATGCGGCACGTACGTACTCGAAGGGCGACATAGGTTTTCCATCCGGTTGTTTTCGCTCACCATATGGAGAGCCGACTAATGATGTCGCGTCCAGTATGAAGTCAAGTATTTAGAGGCTGCGCATACCAACGTCTCGAGAAACTAGGTCGTAGCCCTGACACTTTGCGGAGATCCTTGCCAGATCCCGGAGCTAAGATGCTGTCGAGTGCCTTTTACGGTAGCTTCCTTTAAATCCTCCACGAAAATAAATCTCCGGCGCTTTAGCGTTGAGTAGTGACCTATCAATCTGGACTACATAATGTCTACTATATCCTCAGGTCCACAGTCGAACTCCGATGACTTTTTGTAAGCACCCGGCAATCTCATCTGGTTTTCTACTCTTTGGCGTAAGAGCATACGTTTCCACGATCAGGAAGCGGACACGTGCACACTATTTCCCAAGACATGCCAACCGGGCGCACACGGCGCACCTACAGCACCTCGTTTAAGTCAGAGCTTATCGAACAATGTCGCCAGGTAGGCGTCTCATGTTCAGCCGTGGCAATTTCGCATGGTCTGAACCCCAATGTGCTGCGGCGTTGGATTAAAGATGCCGCCGATTCCAGCGACGCTGCGCCGCCTGCACCCAAATCGGTTGTTGTCGACGTAAAGCCTGCCTTCGTCGCGTTGCCAATGACCGTGCCGACACCACAAGCGCCCGACGCGGCGCAAGCGAATGTGCGTATCGACATTCAGCGCAATGGCACAACCGTGTCAGTGCTGTGGCCGCAGCTTTGCTTGAGTGACAGCGCAGCTTGGGTTCGGGAGGTGCTGCGATGATCCGCATCGACGCCATTTGGCTTGCGACCGAACCCCTCGATATGCGTGCCGGCGCTGATACCATCCTTGCTCGCGTGGTGAAGGTATTTGGGTCCGCACGGCCACATCATGCATATCTGTTTGCCAATCAGCGCTCGACACGCATGAAGGTCTTCGTGTACGACGGTTTTGGCGTCTGGCTTGCTGCACGACGCTTGAACAAGGGTCATTTCGTTTGGGCCAATGGCCATAGTGAGATCGCTGAGACATTGAATCCCGAGCAATTGCGCGCACTCGTGATCGGTCTGCCCTGGCAGACGTTGGCGCACGACCACGTAATCGCGGTGGTATAGCAAATGACGTAAACAGTTTCGATTCCCCCGGCGTGCAGGTGCTGGCAAACTTGGGGGTATGAATTCACCCACCGATCTCGATGCCCTGAACTCCGATCAACTGCGCGCACTCGCGCGGCAGTTGATGACCCAGGTCGACGAGAAGACGCGTGAATCGCACTACCGCCAAACGCGCATTGACCAGCTCACCCACGAGCTCTCGGTCATCAAACGCCTGCAATTCGGCAGACGTAGCGAACAGTTCACTGCCGAGCAGTTAAGCTTGCTGGACGAGGCCATTGATGAGGATTTGGCAGCGCTTGAGGCCGAGCTGGATGAACTGCGCTCGGACGCGCCGCAGGAGAAACCTCGCAAGCGGGCCAAACGCTTGCCGTTGCCGCCCCAGTTGCCCCGCACCGACATCCATCACGAACCGACTGAGTTAAGCTGCTCCTGTGGCTGCCAGCGCGTACGCATCGGCGAGGATATCAGCGAGAAGCTTGACTACACTCCGGGCGTGTTCTCGGTTGAGCGCCACATCCGTGGGAAGTGGGCATGTAAAGCGTGCGAGACGTTGATCCAGGCGCCGGTGCCACCGCATGTGATCGACAAAGGGATTCCGACGAATGGCTTGCTCGCGCAGGTGTTGGTTGCCAAATACGGCGACCACCTTCCTCTGTACCGGCAGGAACGCATCTTCGCCCGGGCTGGCCTAGCAATTCCACAATCGACGCTCGGCGGCTGGGTGGGCGTATGCGGTGTACGTTTGCAGCCCTTGGTCGACGCACTTCGGGAGGAACTGCTGCGCCATAGCGTCTTACATGCAGACGAAACGCCGGTGCGGATGTTGAGCCCCGGCAAAGGGAAGACGCATAGCGCCTATTTATGGGCCTACACGTCGACTCAGTTTGCAGAGGTGCGCGCTGTCGTGTACGAGTTCGCCGACGGCAGATCTGGCGAACATGCCCGCGCCTTCTTGGGCAACTGGCGTGGCAAGCTGGTCGTCGACGATTACAGCGGCTATAAAGCAGGATTCAAACTGGGCATTACCGAAATTGGCTGCATGGCGCACGCGCGGAGAAAATTCTTCGATCTGCATGCGAGCAAGAAGAGCCAGATCGCCGAGCAGGCATTGAAATTCTTCGTGGCGCTCTACGACGTCGAGCGCGAAGCAGCCGACTTGGATCCTGAGCAACGACGAGCAATTCGTGAGGAGCGAGGCCGGCCAGTCGCGCAGGCGTTGCACGTCTGGATGCTCGCTCAGCGCAAGCTTGTCTCCGAGGGCTCGCCGATCGCCAAAGCACTGGACTACAACCTCAAGCGTTGGCAGGCGCTCACGCGCTATCTCGACGATCCTCATGTACCCATAGACAACAACCGAATCGAGAACCTGATCAGACCCTGGGCGATCGGAAGGTCGAACTGGTTAATTGCAGGCTCCCTACGCGCTGGTCAACGAGCCGCTGCCATCATGAGTCTGGTGCGTTCCGCACAGCTCAACGGGCACGACCCGTACGCATACTTAAAAGACGTCCTCACGCGACTGCCGACACAGCGGGCCGATAAGATCGCCGAATTGCTTCCGCATAACTGGGTACCACCTGTCCCCTGATTGAGCTCACCCCTGACTTTGCCGGGCGCTTACGACTTTTTGATGAAGGACTTTACTACCGCGAGCGAACCGATGAACGGGGGCTGCGTCGAAAAGAAGGTTGCATGTCCCCGACGATGCGGACTTTGTTGGAAAACGTCCTAAGTAACGTGCTAGGGCGCCTCACAGTAAGACAGAGGTGGACGGGATCTGAACAGACTCTCCCTACCGGCTAAGCCTGCCGAGTCTGGACCTTATCAAAGTCGCATGCGGAGGCGAATTACCGATTCGCAGACTGAATAGATTGCAAGACCGGCTGCATAGAGGTTTGATATTCAGGCACCCAACGCCGCAGGTCACGACGCACTTCTTCGTCCGCCAACACGCGATGCTGCATAAGCCACGGCAGCAGTTCATCGAGAAAATGATCCGCTACCCCGCGCGCTTGCGCAATTCGTAATTTTGGATGCGGTGTACGGGTAGTGGTCTCGTCGTCAGCGAGCAATTCTTCGTATAGCTTCTCGCCTGGGCGCAAACCCGTGAAAACAATCCGAATCTGCTCCTCAGTGAAACCGTATAAACGGATCAAGTCTCGCGCGAGGTCTACGATCCGCACTGGTTGGCCCATATCCAGAATAAAGATCTCGCCCCCGCGTCCCATACTCGACGCTTGCAATACCAGTTGCGCAGCCTCAGGGATGGTCATAAAAAAGCGTGTAATCTCCGGGTGCGTCACTGTGACTGGGCCGCCCTTTGCAATCTGCTGTTGGAACTTTGGGATTACGCTGCCCGCGCTGCCCAAAACGTTGCCAAATCTAACCGTCTCGAATTGCGTGTGCGGAGCGGTCTGCTGCAGCGCCTGACATGCCATCTCCGCGAGCCGCTTACTCGCGCCCATGACATTGGTAGGGTTGACGGCCTTATCGGTAGAGATCAGCACGAAATGGCGGACTTGATGACGAATGGCCGCGCGCGCAACGCGCAACGTTCCGAGAACGTTGTTGCGCACCGCAGCCCACGCGTTCTGCTCTTCCATCAGCGGCACGTGTTTGTACGCAGCCGCGTGAAACACAATGTGCGGCGCGAAGCGTGACATGGTCTGGTCAAGCAACAGCGAATCCTTGGCGTCACCGATCACCGGAATCACCGATAGATCCGGGAACCGCTCGTGCAATTCTTCAACGAGCAGATACATCGCGTATTCGCTCAGATCATAGGCCACGAGTTGCGCCGGCGAAAAGCGCAGGATCTGCCGGCACAGTTCCGAACCGATAGAACCACCCGCCCCCGTCACCATCACAACACGGCCATGCAGCAACGCTTCGACGTGCGGCATGTCGATCTTCACCGGCTCACGGCCAAGCAAGTCTTCGAGATCGATTTGCCGGACGCGGGAGAGGAACGCCTGACCTTGCGTGAGGATGGTGAGCGCGGGGAGAACCATCGCCTTGACGCCGGCGCGAACGCACATGGTCGCGACGCGCCGCTGAGCATCGACCGACGCCGATGGAATCGCGATGATCGCGGTATCGGCCTTCAGCTGTTCGGCCCAGAGCGGCAGTTCGCTGATCGACCCCAGCACTTTGTGGCCCAGGATTTCGCGGCCGCGTTTGGCGGGGTCATCGTCGAGAAGACCGACCAGCCGCCATTCGCTCGAACGCGCGAGTTCACGCACTAGGTTCGCACCGGCAGTGCCAGCGCCGAGCACGATCACGGGCTTGCCCTTGCCGATCAGGCCGCCATACAGATAAAACTCCTTCACCGCTCGATACAGCGCGCGCGAGCCGCCCGTCGCCATGAACAGAAGCAACGGCGAAACGATGAGAACCGAGCGTGGAATGATAGGCACCGGCTGCAGCATCGCGGCGCCGATCATCACGACCAACGCCCCGCTCGCAACAGCCTTCGAGATCCGCATGAGGTCCGGCAAACTGGCAAACACCCACATGCCGCGATACAAGCCGAAGATGCGAAACATCACGGCATAGATTACGACCACCCACACGAGCGCATTGATGCCGCCATGCCAGAAATCGTCGGGAACCGAGCCGTTGAAACGAAGAGCGTACGCGACCAGCCACGTGACGACCACCGCCACGATGTCGAATCCAAATGCCGCCATAGAGAGCCACGAGGGCTTAATTCGCATCGTTATGATTATCTTAAGTGAGGGTGAATTGCCGCCAACTGCGGTCGATCTGCCAGCCAACCAGCGCCAGAACACCATACCAGCCCGCAAACAGCACCCATTGCGCTACGGGCGGCACGTGAAGTGCTAGAAGCGCCACCCCGCCGCTGCCCAACATGAGCAAGTAATACGCCACGGCAACCCGGGTATGGCTTCCGGTAATCTGTACCAACCTCTGATAGTAATGCTCGCGATGCGCCAGCCACACTTTTTCGCCCCGGACGAGACGACGACAGAGCGTCACCGTTGCATCGGCAACAAAAGGCGCGAACGCCAGCGCCGGGTACCAGATCGGCCACACGCCGTGCTGCCAGCCCCAGAAACCAAGCGCGCCGGCGAGAAATCCAAGCGGTATGGAACCGGCGTCGCCTAGAAATATCTTGGCCGGATGATGATTAAAAATCAAGAATCCAATACCGGCGCCTGCGATTGCCGCCGCGGCCGTTGCAAGCGAAGGCTGCGTCGAAAGCGCTGCAACGGCGTAAAAGCCGAAGCCCGATACCGCCATCCCCCCCGCAAGCCCGTCAGAACCGTCCATGAAATTGTAGAGATTCACCACCCACACCAGCGCAATGACGGCGAGGAGCGCCAGCCACCAAGCGATATCGACGGCGCTCCATGCGATGGCCGCCGCAACCACCAGCAAGTGCGCCGCGAAGCGTATCCGGGCCGGCAGGCCGCGCCGGTCGTCGATCTGAGACACGATGGCCAGCACCAGCGCCCCCAATGCGATCCAGCCAAACGACGGCGCACCAAGCGCAATGGCGAGGATCGAACCCGGTACGACGCCCCAGCCGCCCACCCGCGGAATGGGCCGCACGTGCAGGGAGCGGTGATTCGGGATATCGACAGCAATATCCCACGCCCAGCCCGTGCGCAATAACAACAGCAGGATGCCGGCGCTGACCACGCCCGCAATGGCTGCGGCAATGCACAAGAGCATGGGCGCGCTCACCGGTGCGCCTCCTGAAAAGCGCGCACAGTCCTTTCGATACCCTGCGCTACCGAAACAGGCGGCGTCCATCCGAGGCCGGTCCTAAGCCGCGTGCTGTCCATGCGCAGCGGACTTGTCAGGCGATCGATCTGCGCGGAACGCCCGGCAATTCGGCCCAACGCGTGCAGCCATGAAGGGGGCACCGGCAACAGACGTACGGGTTTGCCAAACGCGTGCGCGAGCGAGCGGATCATCTGCGGGACCGTCAGGTCATCACCGTCCGTGACGTGGTACACGCCCGCCGTCGGCTCGGAACGCGTTGCGACAAAGCGAATGGCATCGGCGAGATTGCCTGCGTAGACCATGCTTCGGTGAGCGTGGACCGCGCCCAGCGGCAGCGGAACACCGCGCTCGACAGCTTTCATCAATTGTTCGAAGTTCGCCCGCACGCCCGGGCCGTAGACCAGCGGCGGGCGCAGGCTGACCACCTCCATGCCATGCTCGCGGCCGAAAGCGGCGAGTACGCGTTCAGCCTCGAGCTTGGTGATGCCGTATGGGTCGACCGGCGCGGGGGTGTCGTCTTCGCGCCAGGGCCGGCCGGGTTCGTCCTCGCCCAGCGCCTTGATGCTGCTCACGAATACAAATCGCTTTACGCCGGCGTCCAGCGCCGCGAGCGCCACGTGCTGCGAGCCTTCCACATTCACCGCGTGGTACGCCTTCATCGGATCGCCGGCGCTGTCGTTCATCACGTGAACGCGGGCAGCGAGATGCACGAATGCATCGGCTGCAGGCAACGGTGCGAGGCTCGCGAAGTTATCGTCGGCAATCAGCCGTTCGTCGACGCGCGGGTCGCAACCGCCCGGGCGCCGCACGAGCGCGGTCACGGCATAGCCTGCATCGCAGAGACTTGCACACGTTGCACGCCCCACGAAACCGTTGGCCCCGCTCACGATGATCCTCATGCCGACAATCCGCGATACACCGCGCAAGTCTGCGCGACGGTAGCGTCCCATGTCAGCTCGGCCGCACGACGCAAGCCCCTGGCGACCAGTTCGCCGCGCCGCGCCGGATCGCCGAGCAGGCGCTCCATGCCGGCGGCGATGTCATCGATGGAATACGGGTCCACTTCCCACGCGGCCCCCGCCGATACTTCCGGCAACGATGTGTTATTCGATGTCAGTACTGGCACGCCGCTCGCCATGGCTTCGGCAACGGGCAAGCCAAAGCCCTCGAACAACGACGGATAAGCGAACAAAGCCGCCGATGCATACAATTTCAGCAGATTCTCGCGCGGCACGTAGCCCGGCATCACGACCTGGTTGTCGCGTGCGAGCGGTTCGATCACGCGCATCAACGCGGCGTTATGCCATCCATCGGCGCCGATCAGCACGAGCGGAAACGCGCTGCGCATATCGGCCGGCAAACGCGCGAACGCTTCGGCAAGCCGCAGCAGATTCTTGCGCGGCTGCAACGTACACACCGACAGCACGAACCCGCGATGTTTCAGCCCAAGTTGCGCGAGGGCATCGGCACACATTTCTTCAGGATACGGCTGGAACGCCGGTTCCACGCCCAGATGAATGGTGACCACCTTCGACTCGGGAACGCCGTAGATCTCGACGATATCGTTCTTCGTGTAATGACTGTCCGCAATCACGACCTGCGCCTGGCGCAACGACTTCGGGATCTCGCGGTCGAGATATTCCACCGCCACGCGCGGATGAAACTCTGGATGCCGCCGATGTGAAAGGTCGTGGATAGTCAGCACGGTCGGGCCTTTGTAGCGCGACGCCACGAAGTTCGTCTCATGGTAGACATAGCCGCGACGTGCGTAGTCGTCGCGCAATTCACGCGACAGGACTGCCCGCAAGATGGTTCTGCTTCGATACAGGCCCGGCAGACTACGCGCCTTTTGCATCACTTTCGCCCTGATACCCTCGCTGAACTGCACGCCCTTGCTCAACGGAACCCGCTGGTTGATCAGTTCCTGCAGCCGTTCGCCTTCGAACAACTGCGTGCCCACCCAGCCTGCCAGCCCTTGCACATCCGGAGTGTCGGTCAGTCCTTCCAGCAGATGCTGGGTGTAATAGCCGACTCCGCTCCGGGGTGGGCGTAGTGAGTTGAGATCGAAAAGCAGTTTCATGCGTGAATGTCTAGTTATCTTTGGGGCAGCTTGGTGGGCTTATGAGCTGCGAACCGGGGTCACGAGGGCGGGATCGCCGCCATCGACCTTGTCCGCAAGACACGTGGCTCGCGATCGCAATCGGGCCAAGAATGGAATGAATGAAACCATCCTCGTTTGCTCACCGACTGGACATGTTCCGTGTTTCCCCGAATTCCTTCCCGCTGCGCTTCACAGCGTTTCGCCCGGCCCGGGCGAAACATCGGAATTTAACACAGCGGCCCCTGTTTCCCCCGTCTTTACGGACCCACCGGAGCGGGTCGCGTGCGCCTGCGCAACGCTCCGCGCCTCGGTGATCACGTGTCAAGAAAACTGTCCACACAGTAACAAAACCGTCGCGACGCGGCGAGCTAGAGGCGGTTCCCTTGCTGCAACAACGGTAACGAGATGTCATTGAAAGGGGCATCGGTGTTCTGAAATCCGCTAAAATCGCGGCTTCCGTGCCCCAATTCAGTTATTCCTGAACGTTAATGAACATCATTCCCGTGATTATTTGTGGGGGCGCAGGTACTCGCCTGTGGCCAGTGTCCCGCGAAGCCTTTCCCAAACCGCTGTTGAAACTGGCCGATGGGCAAAGTCTCCTGCAGAAGACATTCTTGCGCGCATCGCACGTGGCTAACGCTGGTGAAGTGGTCATCGTCACCAATCGGGAAACCTATTTCCTGACCAAGGACGAATGCGTCGAAGCTGAATCGGGCGTGAGCAAGCTCGGTTTCATCCTTGAGCCATCCGCGCGCAACACCGCGGCGGCAATCGGCGTGGCGGCGGAAGTCGTGCGTGAGCAGCACGGCGCGGACGCAATCATGCTCGTGATGCCCGCCGACCAACTGGTGGAAGACGAAGCCGCGTTCGGCGCCGCTGTGCAGCACGCTGCGCGGGCCGCGCAGGAAGGCCGCATCGTCACGTTCGGCATCCTTCCGACGAAGCCGGAAACAGGCTATGGCTACATCGAATTCGAAAGCGCGCCGCTGCCGGGTGTGCAGGCCGTGCATAAAGTGGTGCGGTTCGTCGAAAAGCCTCCGTTGAGCGTGGCCGAAGAACTGGTGGGTGACGGCCGGCACCTTTGGAACGCGGGCATGTTCTGCTTTACCGCCGAGACCATGCTGGCTGAACTTGGCAGACACGCGCCGACTGTCCTCGAGCCTTCCATTGCCGCGGTGAGTGAAGCCAAGCGCAGCACGTCGAAGGACGGTTATACGGTCGAACTCGATGGAACTCAGTTTGGTCGTGCGGAAGATATTTCCATCGACTATGCGGTCATGGAGCGCTCGGACAACGTAAATGTCGTACCTTGCGAAATGGGCTGGAGCGATACCGGCTCGTGGCTTGCCATCAGTGAGCTGACCGCGCCCGATACACGCGGCAATCGCATTCACGGCGGAGCCGAGCTGTATGAGGTCGATAACTGCTTTATTCGCAGCGAAAACGGCCGGATGATCGGTGCGGTGGGCGTGCAGGACCTGATCGTGGTCGACACTGCCGACGCCCTGCTGATCGCCACGCGTGACCGGGCGCAAGACGTGAAGCAGATCGTCGCCAAGCGCAAGAAAGTCAATCACGATGCGTACAAGCTGCACCGGACGGTGCATCGCCCATGGGGCACGTACACCGTGCTGGAAGAAGGCGATCGCTTCAAGATGAAGCGCATCGTGGTGAAGCCGAACGCCCAGCTTTCGCTGCAGATGCATCATCATCGCAGCGAGCACTGGATCGTGGTGAGTGGTTGCGCGGACATCGTCAATGGCGAGCAGGTCATTTCGCTGCAGCCGAATGAGTCCACTTATATTCCGGCGGGACACAAGCACCGGCTGATCAATCCTGGCGTGATGGATCTCGTGCTGATCGAAGTGCAGTGTGGCGAGTATCTGGGAGAGGAAGATATCGTCCGCTTCGAGGATGTTTATGGGCGCGTGCCTGCCTGATTGCTTTTAGCGTCATTTGGCAAACGCCGCCGAGGATGTCGAATCCGCGGCGGCGCCTTGCATTGCTTCATTGCCGGCAAGATGTCTTGCGCCGGCCCCTCAGCGGGATTTATGCGCGTTTTACACTTCTACAAGACGTACAAGCCCGATTCGATGGGCGGCGTCGAGGAACTCATTGGCCAGATATGTTCGGGCGCGGCCAAACGCGGCGTGACGAGCGAGGTGCTGACCGTATCGAAGGATACGAGCACGGTCGACTTTGGCGACCACCTGCACCATCGCGCCAAACTCGATGTGGAGATTGCATCGTCGGCGTTCTCGCTTGCGGCGTTCCGGCGCTTTCGTGAACTGGCCGAACACGCCGACCTGATTCATTATCACTTCCCGTGGCCGTTCGCCGATGTCGTGCATTTTGCGTCGCGCGTGCACAAGCCCTCGATCGTGACGTATCACTCGGATATCGTGCGGCAAAAAGTGCTGCTGCGGTTCTACAAGCCTTTGCGGGACAGGTTTTTGGCAAGCGTGGACACGATCGTGGCGACGTCGCCGAACTATCTGGCGACGAGCGACGTGTTGCAGCGGTATCGGGACAAGGTCGAGGTGATTCCCATCGGGCTGGATGAGACTTCGTATGCGAAGCCCACGGCCGAGAAACTGCAGTATTGGCGCGAGCGTGCGGGGCCGAAGTTTTTCTTGTTTGTCGGGAATCTGCGGTACTACAAAGGCCTGCATGTCCTGCTCGATGCGCTGCAGGGCACCGAGTTCCGGGCGGTGATCGTCGGGTCGGGGCCGGTGGAGCAGGAACTACGGGCGCAGGCGGAGCGGTTGAAGCTGAATAATGTGGATTTCGTCGGGCCAGTGGGTGATGACGACAAGATCGCCCTGCTCACGCTCTGTCATGCGCTGACGTTTCCGTCGCATTTGCGGTCCGAGGCGTTCGGGATCTCGCTGCTCGAAGCGGCAATGTTCGGAAAAGCGATGATATCGACCGAGATCGGGACCGGGACTTCGTATGTGAATGTGGATGGGGTAACGGGGCTGGTGGTGCCGCCTAGCGATCCGGTGGCGTTGAGGGGGGCGATGGGGAGGGTTTGGGGGGATGACGCGTTGGCGGCAGAGCTGGGGGCTGCGGCGCGCAAGCGTTTCCAAGTGAACTTCACGGCCGAGAAGATGGTGAATGCCTATGTGGACCTATACGTACGGCTAGCCAACCCGAATCGCCGCAGCCTCACTCGCTGAGAGATCGCACGCGCGCAATGGATGATCCGGAATCCGCCCGAACTGTCGTCATCATCGAAACCCTGCACTATAATGCGCAAATTCCTTGCGACAAGCTGACCGAGTCCGTCTATGCGGTGGATAACGCATAGACGCGCGTTTCATCGCTACAGATCAAGGGCAAGCGTTGTACGCAACGACTTCCAACTGCCCGCGACAGATGACCAACGTTCCCGGCCGATTCAACACCGCACTCAACAGGATTTCAATGAAAGCTGTAATTCTTGCAGGTGGACTTGGAACCAGGATTTCCGAAGATACCGTCAATCGCCCGAAGCCAATGATAGAGATTGGCGGGAAGCCGATTCTCTGGCACATCATGAAGATCTATTCAGCCTATGGCGTGAATGATTTTGTGATTTGCTGCGGCTACAAGGGTTATGTGATCAAGGAGTATTTCGCCAATTACTTCCTCCACACCTCTGACGTGACATTCGACATGAGCACGAACGAGATGCAAGTGCATCAGCGTTATGCAGAGCCCTGGAAGGTCACACTTGTCGATACAGGCGAATCGACAATGACCGGCGGGAGGCTGCGCCGTGTTAAGGATTTCGTCAAGGATGAAGAAGCATTTTGTTTCACATATGGCGATGGTGTCAGCAGCATCGATATCAGTGCGCTGGTGGAATTCCACAAGCAGCAAGGCACGCTCGCCACGCTCTCCGCGACCTTCCCGCCCGGCCGGTTCGGCGCGCTCGACCTGAACGACAATAAAGTGCTTTCGTTCAAGGAAAAGCCGAAAGGCGACGGTGGCATGATCAATGGCGGTTTTTTCGTGCTTTCGCCGAAGGTTATCGACTTGATTCCGGACGACGACTGCATCTGGGAACGTGAGCCGCTGGAAAAGCTCGCAGATGATGGTCAGCTTTCGGCTTTTGAGCACGAAGGATTCTGGCAGCCCATGGACACCCTGCGCGACAAAACCCACCTGGAAGAGCTTTGGCAGTCAGGCCGTGCACCGTGGAAGGTGTGGTGATGGTCGATCAAGCGTTCTGGCGCGGGAAAAAAGTTTTCCTTACGGGCCATACCGGCTTCAAGGGCAGTTGGCTTACTCTGTGGCTGCAGGCTCTCGGTGCCCATGTAACCGGCTTTGCTCTCGCACCGGACACAACGCCGAATTTGTTTATGCTCGGGGGTGTGAGCGACGGGATTCAATCAATTATCGGCGATATCCGAGATCGCGCCTTGCTGGCCAGTGCCATGAAAGAGGCGCGCCCCGACATCATTATCCACATGGCAGCTCAGCCTCTGGTGCGCGAGTCTTACGTGACTCCGGTGGAGACCTACGAGACGAACGTGATGGGAACGGTACACGTGCTCGACGCCGTCCGTCAGGTCCCGGGCGTTCGGTCCGTCGTTATCGTGACCACGGACAAGTGCTATGAAAATCGTGAATGGGAATGGGGATATCGAGAAAACGAGGCAATGGGCGGCTACGACCCGTACAGCAGCAGCAAAGGTTGCGCTGAACTCGTGACCTCCGCGTATCGCAACTCGTTTTTCAATCCCTCGACGTACGCAAAGCATGGCGTCGCAGTGGGAAGCGGTCGCGCGGGCAATGTGATCGGCGGCGGGGACTGGGCTGCTGACCGGCTCATTCCTGACATCATGCGTGCGATTTCGCAAGGCGAGACTGTCAACATTCGCAATCCCCACGCCATTCGCCCATGGCAGCACGTGCTTGAACCGCTCAGTGGCTATCTGATGCTCGCTGAGAAGCTCTATACCGACGGACCGGGTTTTGCCGAAGCATGGAACTTCGGGCCAAATGATTCTGACGCTAAACCGGTTCAGGCGATCGTGGAACGGCTGACGTCCCAATGGGGCGACGGAGCTCAGTGGCGTCTGGACGGAGGCAGCCATCCGCACGAGGCAACGTTTTTGAAGCTTGACTGCTCGAAAGCGCACGCGCGACTGGGTTGGCGGCCGCGCTGGGATCTGAACCATACGCTCGACACAATCGTGGCCTGGTACAGGTCAGCAGCTCGAGACGAAGACTTGAAGACCGTGACGCTCGCCCAGATCGACGAATACACCCAAATTTGAAGAACCCCACCATGACAACTAAAGATCAGATTCGCGAACAAATCATCCAGCTCGTCCGGCAATATGGCGAGATCGCTTCTCAGCCTGTGGCGTTCGAACCCGGCAAGAGCCTGGTGCCGCCGGCGGGCAAGGTCGTCGGAGCGCCTGAAATGGAAGCGATGGTCCACGCGTCTCTCGACGCATGGCTCACGACTGGTCGCTTTAACGACGAATTTGAGAAGAAGCTTGCCGCGTATATCGGTGTTCGCTATCTGATTACGGTGAACTCGGGTTCGTCGGCAAACCTGGTCGCGTTCTCCACGCTGACCTCGCCGCGACTCGGCGATCGCGCCATCCGTCCGGGCGACGAAGTGATTGGCGTCGCGGCAGGCTTCCCGACCACCGTCAACCCGATCCTGCAATTTGGCGCAGTACCTGTCTTTGTCGATGTAGAACTTGGCACGTACAACATTGACGCGACCCAGATCGAAGCGGCCATCTCGCCGAAGACGAAAGCGATCATGCTCGCGCATACGCTCGGCAATCCGTACAACCTCAAGACGATCGTCGCGCTCTGCAAGAAGTACAACCTGTGGCTGATCGAAGATTGCTGCGACGCATTGGGCGCGACCTACGACGGCAAGCTCGTTGGCACGTTTGGCGATATCGGCACGATCAGTTTCTATCCTGCTCACCACATCACGATGGGTGAAGGCGGCGCGGTCTTCACGAACAACCCGGAGTTGAAGCTAATCGCAGAATCGTTCCGCGACTGGGGCCGCGATTGCTACTGCGCACCGGGCAAGGACAACACGTGCGGCAAGCGTTTTTGCTGGAAGCTCGGCAATCTGCCCGAAGGCTACGACCACAAGTACACTTATTCGCATCTCGGCTATAACCTGAAGATCACCGACATGCAAGCGGCCTGCGGACTCGCGCAGATGGATCGCGTGGATGGTTTCGTTCAGGCGCGTCGCGACAACTTCGCTTACCTGCATGACAAGCTTCAAAGCTGCGCGGAATTTTTGATCCTGCCGCACGCCACGCCGAATTCGGACCCGTCCTGGTTCGGGTTCCCGATTACGCTCAAGCCTGAGGCCGATTTCCGTCGTGTGGACCTGCTCGCATATCTTGATCAGAACAAGATCGGCACGCGCCTGCTGTTCGCGGGCAATCTCACACGCCAGCCGTATATGATTGGGCGCAACTATCGGGTGAGCGGCGAGCTGACAAACACCGAGATCATCATGAATCAAACGTTCTGGGTAGGGGTGTATCCAGGATTGTCGCGAGAGATGCTCGACTTCACCATCGAGAAAATCGAGACGTTCCTCGGCGTGAACTTCTAAAGCGGGATTTATGCGCAAGCCGTTGCCCCAGGATGACCTGGACTTCGTCGTCGAGCATACTGCCGATGTCTGGTCCGCTCTCGACCGGGCGCGGCTCTTTATCTCGGGCGGTACCGGGTTTATCGGCTCGTGGCTTCTCGAAGTCGTACAGCACGCTAATCAAGTGGTCGGCAGCAAGATTGAAACCGTTGCGCTGAGCCGGGATCCGCAGAAAGCCATTGATTACGCACCGCATTTGTTCGCGGCGCCCGGCATGAAGCTTATTCAGGGCGATGTCGCAAGTTTCGAAGCGGGTCGTCAGCCTGTCGATGCCTGCATTCATGCTGCAACCGACGTTGCTGATCTTGCCCGCGCAGGCGATGCGCTGCGTGTTTTCGATACCGGTGTGACCGGCACGCGTCGCGTGCTGGATTTCGCACAAGCCAATGGCGCATCGCGGTTCCTGCTGACATCGAGTGGTGCGGTGTACGGCGTGCAGCCAGCAACACTTGCACGGATGCCTGAGACCTACTCGGGTGCACCCGACCCGTTGAAAATGGCAAGTGCTTACGGCGAGAGCAAGCGTGCCGCCGAATGGCTGGGATCTGCCTATGCGCAGCAGCACAGCAGCATGCATGTGGGCATCGCGCGAATCTATGCGTTGCTCGGCCCGGCTATTGCGCTAGATGGTCCGTTCGCCGCGGGTAATTTCATCCGCGACGCGCTGGCCGGAAAACAGATTGGCATCAACGGCGACGGGCGGCCCTTGCGCAGCTATCTGTACATAGCAGACGCATGCATCTGGCTTCTGCGCATGCTGGTTCGCGGTGAAAGCGGCGCCGCGTATAACGTAGGCTCCGAACGCGAAATTTCGATCATCGATCTCGCACGGATGGTGGAACGCCAATGCGGCTCGACATTGCCCGCGGCACCGGCAGTGCAAGCCGGTAGTGGCCCTGCCCCGCGTTACGTACCGGATACGTCGAAGGCGCGTCACGCGCTTGATGTCGACGAATTCACTTCTTTGGAACTGGCTTTGTCCAAGACGATCAACTGGAACCGCTCAGCGGTCACGGCATGAAAAAATTCGACGCAGTCCGCGTTCGCAAGACCATCCTCGACATGGCGTTCGCCGGGTCGACAGTCCACATCGGCTGTGCATTTTCGATCGTGGAGTTGCTTGCGGTGCTCTATCGCAACCATCTCCACTTCGACGCCACCAACCCGCATGCGACGCAGCGCGACTACATGGTGTTGAGCAAAGGGCACGGCGTGATGGCGCAATATGCCTGCTTGCACGAGATCGGCTGGCTGAGCGACGACGAAATGAGCAACTACTTCGGCAATGGCACGCGCCTCAAGGGTTTGGCCGACGCTCACGTCCCCGGCGTGGAAGTCACCGCCGGTTCGCTTGGTCACGGCCTCTCGGTTGGTGTTGGTCTTGCGCTCGGCGCCAAGATGAACAAGACGCAGCAGATGTGCTACGCCCTCGTAGGCGACGGTGAACTGAACGAGGGCACGATCTGGGAAGCCGCATTGTTCGCCGCGCAGTTCAAGCTCGACAATCTGGTGGTCATCGTCGACGTGAACGGCTTCCAGGCGATGGGCACGACCGATGAGGTGATCAGCCTCGGCGACATCGAAGCCAAGTTCAGGGCGTTTGACTTTGAAGCGGTCACTATCGACGGTCACGACGAAGCTGCCGTCGACCGTGCATATAGCGATTTGAAGGCCAGCAAGAACGGCAAGCCGAAGGCGTTGATCGCGAAAACGGTCAAGGGAAAGGGCGTGTCGTTCATGGAACACGACAACATCTGGCATTACACGCGGCTCAATCCGCAGACCTACGAAGCCGCTATTACGGAACTGGGAGAGCGCGCATGAGAGACGCATTTTCAAACGCGCTGGTTGCCGCCGCGAAGAATGACCCAAAGGTGCTATTGCTGACGGGCGATCATGGTTACGCCCTCTTCGATGCGTTCCGGAAGTCCTGTCCGGATCAGTACATCAATTGCGGCATTGCCGAGCAGAACATGGTGGGCGTCGCAGCCGGGCTGGCGAAGGCCGGCTTCAAGCCAGTCGTGTACGGACTCGCCGCTTTCGTTCCTATTCGCGTGCTTGAGCAGATCAAGATTGACGTGTGCTATGAGAACCTGCCGGTCACATTGATTGGTGACGGCGCCGGCGTGGTGTATGCGCAACTGGGCACGAGCCACCAAAGTACCGAAGACATCGCGGCCCTGCGTGGCGTGCCGCAAATCTCCATCTACTCTCCTGGCGACCGCTTCGAACTGACGGCGTGTGCCGAGCACATCGTGCGGAACCCGGGACCGGCGTACATGCGTATGGGCAAGGCCGATCTGGGCGATGTGCATCGGGGTCCTATTGCAGGCTGGAGCAACGGCGATCTGATTCCCGTGACGAACACCGGTGCGCCGTATCTTTTCATCGGTACGGGTTCGGGCTTGAAGATGGCTCAAAAAGCCGCCGATGCTTTGGGCAATGCAGACGTTGTTTCAGCGCCCTGCCTTAAGCCGTTCCCTGAAAAGTCGTTGCGTGAACTGGCGAAAGGCCGCGAAGCGATCGTTACGTTCGAGGAGCATTCGATCTACGGCGGACTAGGTGGCGTGGTTGCCGAGACGCTGATGGGTCAGTACCTCGGCACCTTCGTGCGCGTGGGGATCCAGGATAAGTTCAGCTCGCTCTGCGGCAATTATTCTTTCCTGATGGAAAGTCATGGCTTGTCGTCCGCGGCCGTGGACCGCCAGATCAGGGAGGCATTGAATGCCAGTGCCCAACTCCAGGACTGAAGAGGCGGTCAATGGCCAGCCCATCGCGGACGATCCGATCGCGCTTGCCGCGGCTCCCGAGGCGCGCGTCAACACTTGGTATCAGTTGTTGCGCTTCTTGGTGGTCGGCGGCATCAACACCGTATTCGGCTATGCGCTGTTCGCCGTTTTTACGTGGTTTGGAATGGGATATCCGCTTGCCATTGCGCTGGCGACCATCGGTGGCGTGCTATTCAATTTTCAGAGCGTCGGCCGCCTCGTTTTCGACGGTGCTCCGCGTTCGCGGTTCTGGCGGTTCGTTGGCGTGTATTGCCTGATCTACCTAATTAACCTTGGCGGTGTGAAGCTGTTATTGAGCTTTGGCCTAAATGTATACGTGGCGAACGGCATGATGCTGCTTCCCCTTGCCGGCCTCGCTTTCATCCTTAATCGTCGGTTTGTTTTCAATCTGCCATGAAGCATATAACGGTCGTTACCCCCTGTTTCAATGAAGAAGAAAACGTCGAAGCGGTTTATATCGAGACAAAGAAGATTTTCGGGACCATCCCGGAAGTCACGTACGACCATCTTTTCATTGACAACGCTTCGTATGACAAAACCGTCAGCATTCTTCGTGGTATCGCCGCGACCGATCCGAACGTCAGTGTGATCGTGAACGCCCGCAACTTCGGGCATATAAAATCGCCGGTGCATGGATTGTTGCAGGCCAAGGGTGACGCCGTGATCCTGCTGGTGGCCGACCTTCAGGATCCACCCGAATTGATGCGCGACTTTGTTCACAACTGGCTGGAAGGTGCACTGATTGTGGTCGGCGTTAAACCTGAGGCGAAGGAATCTGCATTGTTCTTTGCCCTTCGTCGCGCGTACTATCGAATGGTTACCCGCATTGCCAACGTCAAGTTGATCCAGAACTTCACGGGTTTCGGATTGTATGATCGTAAAGTGATCGAAATCATTCGGCAGATCGACGACCCGTATCCCTATTTCCGCGGCTTGATCTGCGAAATTGGATTCGATGCAATCCAAATCCCTTACGTGCAGCCAAAGCGCAAGCGTGGAATATCGAAGAATAATTTCTATACGCTTTATGACATTGCGATGCTGGGTATTACGTCGCATTCGAAGGTACCGTTGCGGTTAGCCACAATCGCCGGTTTTTTCCTGTCGGGAATTAGCCTTTGTGTGTCACTGGTCTATTTGATTTTGAAGCTGATGTTCTGGAACAGCTTCGTCATTGGTAGCGCGCCGCTGTTGATCGGACTTTTCTTCTTTTCATCGGTTCAGTTGTTTTTCATTGGGCTGCTTGGTGAGTACGTGGGTGCAATCCTGACTTATGCGCAGAAGCGACCGTTGGTAGTCGAGCGGGAGAGGATTGTTGGGAGTGGGCCTGTGGCTGTTGTGCATCCCGCTACGACTGATACAGGTTCGGTCTCGCCTACGGCGTGATAGAAACGCAGAGGTGGCATGCTCAAATTGGCACCCGGCTGGGGAAAATGTCTTCCCTGCGCCGTGGGCCTTGCGTCTCGCATATCACGGCCCCTATCGGCTCACGCCAGGGAAACCGAATAGCTCGGGTAAACCTCGCCGCTGTGACGTCCACAGCCCGCAAGGCTAGCGTCGACGCCGGAAATTTCTCATCCCGATCGGTCTCTCTCGGCAAGGCCCAGAATAGCCGGGTTTAATCGAGTTCCGCCCAGATTGTCCCGTCAGAAACGTTGAATTCTGCTTCTCTGCTCTCCGACGTATCACTTAGACTGGAAAGCATCGAATTCCTACGTAGCTGGTTGCACCAACACATATCTCATTACGGCTATGAATAAAAAAAATCTTCAATCGACGCAAGTGGTGTTTGGGCTCGCCATTCTCGCTTTTTTGGTTTTCTGGTTTGGCCGCTATATCCAGACGGGCAGCTTTGATCTGGTACAGCACTACTTGTTGGTCGACGAGATCATGAAGCACGCCGGAGTCCGGCCGGAGGCACCTCAGCGGATGGGCGCCATGGCTCTTTATCCGCCGGCGGCGCATTGGATGGCAGCTGTTATCGGCTGGGTGGGCGGGTCAGGATTGGTCGGCATTACAATCGTCACCATTGCTTCCGTGTACTTCTGCTACCAGATAATCGCGCTTCTGATCGGGGCCAGTGCCCCCGCCAATATCCTCCTTTTTGCTCTTGCCTTCCTCGCGCTGAGATTCACTCGCTCCCAGATCGGATGGGAGGTTGTCACTAATTTCTTTTATCCGCAGCTCGTCGCAGATGTCGCGTATTTTGGCGTTCTCATATGGGTCGCGAACAATCGCGGGATCTGGAGACAGGCGCTGGCGTTTCTACTCACTGGCGTGCTGACAATGTGGATCCAGCCGCTTATTGCCATACACGTACTGGCAGCCGGATGCGCTCTGATGGCATTTCACTTCGTGGAAATGTGGCGCAGCAAAGCTGCCCATCGGATCATGAAAGCCATATTGTTGGTGTTGTTCGTCGTAGTATCAGCCGCGATCATCCTGCTGCATCCGGAATTCAAGATCATGCGCGAGATCTCGGCGAATGACGGGTATCTGGTTTTCGGCTATAGCTACGTGATGCTGGTAGCGATCTTGTGCGCGGCGATTGGCGTTATCAACTTGCTTCGCCGGCTTACTGGCCGTGCGGAATACGTCGATGCGGTGTTGGGTTGCGCGGTGGTGGCAGCGACACTCCTGGTCGTGCTTCAGTTCATGCTGTTGAAACTGCATAACGACGGCTCGGCGTATGCCGTGAAGAAGCATATGTTCATTGTCTGCACGCTTGGCGTGATGAACGCTGTGCGCCTGATTGCCGCGTTTTTGCCGGCAAGCAAGATCAAACTCGTGCCGGGATTGGTTGCACCGCTCGTTGCCGGCTTCGCATCGTTCTTCGTGCTTAAGGGATTTAACACACCTGTCGCGCCCATAGTCAATGCAATGGCGTACGCGAATCACGCTGCCAGCTATGAGCTGTCCGACTTCGTGCCGGGAAATACAGTCGCCGATGATAGCTCGCTACCGATGATGGGAAACGTCATGATCTCCCTGACCGCTTTTCAGCATAGTTTCGATGCCACGGCAATTTCCTGGCAACGTGGCGTCAGCATCAAGGAAGGTGCGCAATACGTACTGGTTATGCGCACGCCGTACATAGACAAGATTTGTGACGACCGGCTCGCTGGCAACGAGAGCTTCACGATTGTCAAACCAACTTGTTTAAAACGGTATCTGCCCAACGAGGTGCTTAGCCTCGCCCCCGGCGGAAACGGTTGGCAGTACGCGTCTAATGGATGGGGTGGCGCAGAATCCTGGGGTACATGGTCGCTGGCGGATGTCGGCGGTCAGATGGATCTCCGCATTCCGGCAGCCGCGCAAGGACCGTATCAGATAGTTGTCGACGGCATGGCTTATGTGAATCCGAAGCACCCGTCACAACGCATAGATGTTTTGGTCAATGGGACCAAGGTCGCGACATGGTCGTTCGACCTTAAGACGCCAGCGGGCGAGCGGTCGGCGACTATCCCTCAACAGCTTGTTCAGAAGGGGTCGCTCCACATTGTTTTTGAAGCACCCGGCGCTGTCTCTCCTGCGCAAATTGGCGACTCTGCGGACGCAAGGATGTTAGGGATCGGTGTCAAGACGATGATGTTACGGAATTTGGAGAAGGCATCTTGAATGCGATGCGGTCTGGCGAGCACGACAGTAGATAGTTCAACCGGAATGCGTGATCACGTTCGCCGGAATACGCACGCTCGCTCAAACAACTGCATTTGTCTGGTGTTCGCGACACACTAGAAACACGCCTCCTGCAAGCGCAAGCGGCAAACCAGCCCTTTCTGGAACCTTCTCAATGATTCTTCAAGAAGAATTCGATCGCCGCCAATCACGGCTCGTCGAGCGCCGGCACAAACAGTCGGGCTTGGAAGAGAAGCTTACGTTCGCCGAATTCGATTGGTCCTTCAATCCAAAGCTTCCACGCCAGGCCTGTCTGGAGTTGAGGACGTTGAAGTTCGTCAACGGCTGGCGAGAACGCGCTTCTTATCGGCAAACCGAGCACTGGCAAGTCGCACGTCGCGAAGGCGGTCGCCAATCAGGCGGTCCTGCAAGGCTATAAGGTCCAGTATCTTGAGACCGACGACTTCTTCACACGCTTTGAGCTTAGTGAACCACCACAACAAGAGAAGCGTTTGCGCAGCATTCTCGAATGCGATTTGCTGGTGTTGGACGACCTATTTTTATCCCGGTCGATTCCAGACGTCGCTGGAGCTTTGCTGCAAACCCTTGTTCATCAACGATACAAACTGCGCCGTAGCGTCATGGTCACGTCAAACCGCGTCGTTCAAGACTGGGGCGCCTACCTCGGCGACAACACCATGAGCAGCACGATTCTGGACCGCCTCATGCATCACTGCCATTCACTCGAATTAGACGGCCGAAGCTACCGCTTGAAAGAAGCTACGGAAACCCTTGCGCGCGAAACCAAAGCGAGCTAAAAAACCGTCTTTGTCCTGCTTTTAGGTGGAGGAGTTTGCGCGACCATAAGTGGAAGAGTTTGAAGTGACCATCCGGGGGAAATTTGCATCCACTTCTTTTTATATCTAGCGAACGATGGTTCCGAGGGCCCGTTTCTAAGTCTGGAAAACGGTTCGTGATTGCCGAGGATTCTGGGTATGAACCTAAAATTAGGCAAAATCAGATTGTGCTCACACTGGGTCAACCTGCCGACAAATATCAGGTCGGACCATTTACCGTGAACGTATTCGACGCTTCAAAAACCGACCTCACAAAGTTGTATTTAGGCGGCCCCAACATAATCAAGGACGTGCTCAAATGATGCGAAAATTACTCAAACCGATTAAAAATTTTATCCGGTCTGCGATAGGAACAAATGGCGTGGCGGAACTGGTCGCGACATTCGAAGGAAAGCTAACGAGCATCTTAACTAGTGTCAAAGAAAATCGCGCAGCGGAACAGTTATCGGCTATCGACGTCAAGTTGGAGGCGCTCTCTCATTCCATCAATTCAAATAGTCTGGCAAATCACATGCAGGCGCTGGGTGAAAAGTTGGAAGTTCTATTGGAGCAAGTCGACGCTAACGCAGTAACAGACAAATCAGAGGCGTCAGGCGCCAAACCAAAAATTATTTTGGATGCCGAGACGTCAACTTGCGCCGGTGCGATCACAGCGACAACGTTCCCGGAACCGACCTACGATTTCAACCTTATTCTCCATCAAGCGCGCAGCTCTCTGATGCGCGACATGCCACCGAATGCCGAGCGCTTGCTAAGTGCCGGTTGTTCCGGGCGTTGGTACTTTGATTGGATCGCGCAGACCTATGGTTATGTGCCTCAACATCTTGGAATTGAATACTATTCGCCGAAACCTGACTCGCTTCCCAACAACGTCACTTGGATCGCAAATACGGCTGGCAATATGGAAGCTGTTTCAGATAAGAGCTGCGATCTTCTGATCTCTGGCCAGAACATCGAGCATTTATGGCCGGATGACATCGCCGACTTCTTAGTTGAATCTGCCCGCGTTCTTAATACTGGAGGAACATTGTGTGTGGATACTCCCAATCGCACGATTACTAAATTACTCGGCTGGAGCCAACCGGAGCATACGATCGAATTAACAGCGCCTGAGATGCGCCAGCTTTTGGATCTCGCAGGGTTTGAGATAACAAAGGAAGCAGGTATCTGGCTGTGCCAAGACCCGAAGACGTGTCGCGTCATGTCGATCGATCCCAACGCAGGCGACCCTGAATGGTCCGTAACCGAACGCATTTTTTCGGCAGCAGACAAGCCGGAACATTCGTTTATTTGGTGGATGGAAAGTCGGCGTACTGAGCGCGAGCCAGATCGTGAAGGTCTTCGAAAACTACTTGCTAGCATATTCACAGTCGCGTGGCCGGAACGGATTCAACGGCTCGTTGTGCTGCCGGTATTCAATACGGAGCACCGCTCTGACGGCGAATGGATCGTAGTGCCGCCTATGCACGACGGTTTGGTATTCTACGGCCCATACATGCCGTTGCGCGCTGGACGCCACCTAGTCACTTTCGAATTTGAATCCGACCCGACCGCAACCGCTACGTTCGCGCGTTGCGACATTATGGTCGGAGGTAAAGAACCACGTATTATCGACCAACGTGAAGTGCTACCGAACGAAACTAACGTCACCTTTGAGGTAAAGGTTTCTGAACTCACATTCGGAGCACAATTCCGATGTATCAGCATCGGTCGCTCAGGTTTCAAGGTAAGGCGATACATCAAGCTGGTGGAAGAGCTTGACGACGTGACACAGATCGAGTGATGCGAAGCAATCAGGCCACCCAAATGACGCACTAAATATTGTCGACAGCGCTTCCCATTTATCCCCCGGGCCATCGGTCAGTTACCGAAAGTACGCCTTAAGCGACCGAATTTCCGGACACCGAAAATGAGCCCTCGGTTTAAGGCACTCATTTTCGGCTTTTTAATACGAAACTTGGTCTCTAAACTCTAATTCCATAATTCTCAAGCAGAATTGGATATTCTCCAGGGAAAATCGTTACATTCTGCTCGGGGATAAATTCGCCCTCGACCGAGCCCGAGAGACGGTAAGCAAAATGGTGGATAACGCGATATCCACCTTCTGGTAATTCTCGTACGAAGAAAACCCGGTTATTGGGAGAAACGACACCTAAAAATAATCGCAAAATTTTCCTAAATCCATCGCTCAATTCAGGTAAAGAAAATTCGTTGAGCCTACTCGTGACATCGATGTAAGTTCGCTTTGCCATGGCATCCGGCAGCAGATCCGCGTCCAAGTGCCGCCTAATTTCCGCCCAGTCAGCGGGCCGGATTTTCGCGCCCTCTAACGTTTGCAAATCGGCAAGCACTTCCGCCGTTTTTTTGCTTGCTGAGGCTAACGCAAACGCCTCGATTGCCGCAACATATCCAGCAAGAACGTTACCTGGACCGTGATGTTGCCGAATGTACGCAGCGGCGTGTCTGCCCATAAGCTCTCTTGCATCGGGTTCGCGATATGACGTTTCGAGTACACTTGACAGCTCACGTGCGCTTACTTGTTCCGAAACTTTAATCACGTTTTTGTCCGGAACTTCGTTCAACGTCGCATGGGCGTTGATGATGACCTGTTTGCCGGCGGCCATGCCATCAAAAACTGCGGCCGACGTTTCGCCGCGGGATTGCGCGCGCAGCTGAACACACACGTCGCAAGCACTCAGCCACATGTCGTACTCGGCGTCGGAGACATACCCGGTTGTCGAACAATGCGCAATTCGTCCCTCAGAAACGAGCGTCGCAATGCGTTCGTCAAAAAACGCCTGATCAGTACGTTCTCCGACGAAAACCAATCTGCAATTGTCTTGTAAGCCAAGCTGGCTTTGCGCCCACGCCTCAACTATTACGTCGTTTAATTTGAATGCCGGAGCAACCATCCCGAACGAACACACGATGAAAGCATCTGTAGGAAGATTGAGCAGAGCTCTAGCCTCATCCCTCGCCATAAAACAGTCTCGATTTCTTAGCAGCGGCAAGACCTTCCAGCGGCTCGCTACGTTGGGGCCGTACCATGATCGCGCAAGGTCCCTACTGTATTTTGAATGGCTGATAATTCCATTGGCATTCTCCAGAATGGATAGATTACAGGGATACTTTGTAACTGATCGCTCTGCCGAGTTAACACACAGGTGTTCAAGCAGGCCGACGATTCCATGCGAGTGTTCGATCTGGACGTCCAGTGCACGAGGTTCGCGACCGGTCGCCTGAAGAGTCCAAAAAAGACCACTGAGATAGAAGTCGTGCAAAACCACGGTGCCAGGAATCTTCAACAGCAATCGAGGCATTTCGACGTGGAACGCCGAGTTCCCAAAGTGGTATAACACTCTGTCGTATCGCGTTGGGTTCGCCTCGAACTGATCGCACGTGACTACGGCGAGATTTCGTCGAATCCACGGGTCAGTCACCTGTCCGTCGTGGATTATGTCTATCTCATAGTGGGTAGAAAGCAAGGGCAAAAGCTCTGCACTGTATCCCGCGATACCACTTTTATCCGGAGGTAGCGGCGAAACGAAAGCGAGGCGAGGCCGCGAAGCCCGCGGCTGGGCGGCAACGACCCTTGTTCTCCTAGCCGACTCAGACTTTCGTGCGAATTGTGCCTCCAAGGCATCCCACGAGAGACCTGCGCTCCTTTCCCATGAAAATTCTTTAGCGCGCTCTAAACCAGTGGATCTCAAACTTTTCAGAAAAGCGTCGTTTTGTAGTACCTCGACGAGTTTCGTCGCGATGCTTTTCTCAGACGTAGGATCAAACAGTGCATCGGTCCGGCCAATCACCTCTGGAATGCTCGTGCAATTTGAGCCAATGACTGCCGCTCCGCAGGACATCGCCTCCAGCGCGGGTAGACCGAATCCTTCATGTAATGACGGAAAGATGAATAACTTGCAAATGTTGTACAGAATTGCGAGATCATCATCGGAAACAAACCCGGTGAAAACGACATCGCTGGTCTTCAGTCCAACACTATTAGATATGGCACGCAGCCGCGCTTGGTCGTGATCACTGGCGCGGCACACGATCGCTAATTGATGACCGTCTCGCAATACACGCGGCAAGCCCGCATAAGCGACTATTAGTCCTTCGATATTCTTGCGAAAATCAATGCCTCCTGTGTACATCACGAATGGCTTGTCGAGCTTATACCTGGCCCGAATCTTCGCCTCCTTCAGCGCTATATTCGCGATGACGTGAAATTTACTATCAGCGGCGCACGAAATATTGACAACCGAGTCCTCTTGCAGACCGAGTTCGTCAATGCCTTCGCGTCTTGAGGACTCCGATATCGCCAGCGACAGATCTGCTTGCCTAAGTTGCAGTACCTTTCGCCGGTACCAGTCGTCCACCCGATCATCAGCCAAATAAGTGTCAGCTCGGATATACGGAATTAGGTCATATAGGGTAACTGCTTCAACGGGCGTCACTCCATATCCTATTGACGTGACCG
>NZ_JBSIPA010000150.1:0-13201 GCF_053574605.1 Caballeronia sp. M23-90
GACGCCTTTTCAGCAGGCGGAGCGCCGGCCGCGAGCGCACCCGCGCTCGATACCGCGAGCAGCACTAATGAAATGACGACGCTGCGAATGCCCACCGTTGTGTCCTCAATCGGGTTTTTGTGTCTGTAGTCATGGGCTACAGCGATTTCTTATACGACGCTATTTGTTGGCCTGGACTTTAAACTTGCTTGAGTGCGGCATCAGCGAAGCTTAAAGCACTTAAAGCTTTTTGCCGAGAGCCAAGATTCACATGACCCCGCGAATTATTAATCATTTAAGTAATGATTCGAAAGCCCGAAATGAAGAGCCTTGACGTTCAATGATCGAGATCAATAAATGCGCGGAATTTCGCTTGAACGAGGTCGAATTTTTTAAAGTAATTCGTTAGCGAAATTTGGATCAAAAACGTATGCAATCGTTCGAGCGTTGGTGTGCTGAAACGATGGCATCCATATGACCAAAGTTTCATTTAAGTCCAAGACGCCTGGCAAGCCGGTTGAGGTTGGCCCGATCCAGCTGCAACTCACGCGCGGTGGACGCCCAGTTCTGATTGTTGCGCGCCAATGCGTTCTGCAGGACCGTTCGCTCAAACGATGTGACCGCCGTGCGGAAGTCCTCTACCGGCGTTCGAGGCGTGGGAGCCTCCACCTTCGCGCTTTCCTGTTGGGCATCGTCGAGTCCGAGGTGAGCCGCAGTCAGGCTCAGGATACGCGGCGGCTCAGCTTGAGACGCAAGCGCTTTCAATGCGCTGCGGCCAACCAGATGTTCGAGTTCGCGCACGTTGCCGGGCCAGGCGTAGTCGAGCAATGCAGCTTGCGCATCGCTTGAAAGACGCAAACCCGACAGACCCAGCCGCGAGCGGTTTTCTTCGAGGAAACTCCCGGCCAGCATCAATACGTCGCGGCCACGCTCGCGCAACGGTGGCACCCGCAGCGGATACACACTGAGCCGATGATAAAAATCGGCTCTGAGCCGCCCCGCTCGCACCTCTTCCACGAGGTCGCGATTGGTCGCGGCAATCACGCGGACATCCACCGTATGGTCGCGATCCGAACCTATGCGCTGAAGCTGGCCGTTCTGCAGGACGCGCAACAGCTTTGCCTGCACGCTCAGTGAGAGTTCGCCGACTTCGTCGAGGAAGAGCGTCCCGCCATCGGCGAGTTCGAACTTGCCGCGCCGGTCCGCAGACGCGCCCGAAAACGCGCCGCGTACATGCCCGAACAATTCGCTCTCGACCAGCGTATCGGGTAGCGCCGCGCAATTCAGGCTGATCAGCGGTTTGTTCGCCCGCGGGGACGCCGCGTGAATCGCATTCGCAACGAGCTCCTTGCCAACGCCGGTCTCGCCGGTGATCAGCACGGTCAGGTCGCTTCCGGCCACGATGCCGATCTCCTGGATCATGCGCTTGTGCGACTTGCTGTTGCCGATCATCGTGCGACGGCTCTGGCCGTGCGCTTGCCTGTACGCCTCAGCACGCCGGCGTTCTTCCTCGCTGGTCCTGGCCAATGTATCGATGCGTTCCACCACGCTGACTGTCGCGGCCGCAAGGCTCAGAAAAGCGCTGAGCGACGACATGTCGATGCTGTCGAAGCGCGCCGGATCGAGCGCATCGAGCGTAAGCAGGCCCCACGGTTGCCCGTTGATCACGAGCGGACACCCAAGGCAATCGTGAACTTCGAGATGACCCGATACCGCCTGGACGAGTCCGTCGTAAGGATCGGGAAGATCGGAATCCGACGCGAACCGCGTAGGCCCGGTGTTGGCGAGCAGTTGCACAAAGCGCGGATGTTCCGCGACACGAAAGCGGCGTCCGAGCGTATCCATGCTCAGCCCTTCAGTCGCCAGCGGCACCAGCGTGTCACCTTCCAGCCGCAATAAAGCGGCGGCATCGGCGGGGAACAGCGTGCGCATGGTCTGCAGCAGGCGCCTATAACGCTCGGCATCGGAGAGATCGCGCGACAGATCCTGCATCAGCGGCACCAGCGCATCGAGCAGGAGCCGCGAGGTCATATTGACTTCATCCCGAGTCTTTTTGACAAGAGTCTTTCTAACCATCCAGTTTCGCAAGCCATTGATTTCAATAGGGTGCAAGTGTGGCATGAAACTTGGATAAAGAGGCATAGCTGCCTGATTTGTGCCGCCCAATCCACCAAAAAAGGAATTCCGCCATGCTTTCTGCAGAACACCGTGCCACCGTCAAGGCGACCGTCCCGCTTCTTGAAACCGGCGGCGAGGCGCTGGCCACACACTTTTACGGGCTCCTGATGAACGAGCACCCGGAAGTGCGTCCGTATTTCAACCAGGCGCATCAGGCGAGCGGCGCGCAACCGCGCGCACTGGCCAACGGCGTGCTGATGTACGCCAAGCACATCGATCAGCTCGAACAACTCGGCGATCTGGTTTCGCAGATCGTGAATAAACACGTCGCGCTCGACATCCTGCCCGAGCACTATCCGCTGGTTGGCTCTTGTCTGCTTCGATCCATTCGTGAAGTACTCGGCGCAGAGATCGCCACCGATGCCGTGATCGAAGCATGGGCTGCCGCTTACGGCCAACTCGCGAATCTGTTGATCGGTCTTGAGGAATCGATGTACGTCGAGCGTGAAAACACGCCGGGAGGCTGGCGCGGGACGCGCTTGTTCCGCGTCGCGCAAAAGGTTGTGGAAAGCGACGAAATCACATCGTTCTATTTGCGCCCGGATGACGGCGGAGAACTGCTCGCCTTCCAGCCAGGCCAATACATTGGCGTGCGACTCGTTCTCGACGGCGAAGAAGTGCGCCGCAACTATTCATTATCGGCAGCGGCAAACGGCCGCGAATATCGCATCAGCGTGAAGCGCGAGCCTGATGGCCGGGTATCGAAGCATCTGCACGAAAATCTCAAAGAGAATGACACCATCGAACTGCTTGCGCCCGCGGGTGACTTCAAGCTGAAGCACACTGACAAACCGCTCGTGCTGATCACGGGCGGCGTTGGCATCACACCCGCGCTTGCAATGCTCGAAGCCGCGCTTGAAACCGAGCGCCCCGTGTATTTCATTCACGCTGCACGCAATAGCGGTGTTCATGCGTTCCGTGATTTCGTCGATGCACAGGCGGAAAAGCATCCGCGATTGAAGCGTTTTTATTGCTATTCCGAATCGCGTAATGGGGATGCGCCGGCCCATGGCACAGGTTATCTCGATGAAGCGCGACTCGCAAAATGGCTGCCGGAAACACGTGATGTAGACGCTTATTTCCTTGGACCGCTACCGTTCATGAAAGCGATGAAACGGACGTTGAAGGCGCTGGGCGTGCCGGAAGCGCAGACCCGTCATGAATTTTTCGGGCCGGCAGCGGCGCTCGAATAAGGCATGCCGTGTAATTAGTCATTTACTGCTCGCTCGACGTTCGCTCAGGCGAATGCGATTGATTGTTTTTCATGTCTGCATTCGCTTAAGCGAGTGAGCGCCCTGCGTCGTGCCTTTGATCAACGAGGAACTGCGAATTACGAACCCGCATAGATATTGCAGAAGCTGACCGGGCCGACACACGCATCACGCCCTTGCGATCCCGTCACGGGCATGCGCGGTGCGCTCACGCTGGAGCCGGACGCAACACCGCCGTACGCGGCAGCGCTTTCCTGACGATTGGCAAACTGACTTTGAAAGGCGGGGCTGACGTCCGGATACGACGCATCCGTCACGTACTCCGAACCATTTTGTTGCGCTTCGACAAGCTGCTGGCGCACTTCGGCGCGCGTGAGTCCCTGGGCGAAAGCGGTCGATGAAACGAGGACAGCGGCGGACACAGCAAACAGGGCAAGTTTCTTCATTTTCTCTACTCCGGTTGATTGAGGTATTCCAACCTTGTTTCATGCGGTTGGTACAAGGGCTAACCCATTCTTCGCTGTGTTTATTCCTGCGATCTCGAAAATTTGTTCGCGATTCTCGAAGCACGAGGCACTCGCTTTCATCGTGCTGACGGATTGCGAGACTGCAAGCGTTTAAGACATACATGGGGCTTATGAAAAGGCCGCTGGAAGCTTCGGCTTCCAGCGGCCTTGAGCCTGCTTGTTGTTGAACAGATATTGCTTAAAGGGCCTGCACTTGCACCGCTGCTCCCGGCACGCCCGACGTCTGCGGGGCGATCACCAGATAACGCCGTTTGTCGCTGGCGGTGTTGGCGCCAGGCACGACCACTTGCCTGATCTGGCCAATAGCGTTGACGATCGCAGACCCCGCTGGATTCGTCATGAACTTCGCAAGCGATTCGATCTTGCCGCTGCCATCGGGGTTATCGGAGAGTCCCAGCACGTAGGGCGACTTGGGCTCCAGGCCCGTCGCCGACGCCTGCAACACTTGCAGCAAGCCCTGGTCGAAGAGTGCAACGCTGGTTGGCGCACCACCGCTTGCATTGCCACCACCCACCGCCACCATGTTCAAGTGCGCGGTTTCGCCTGCAAGCCCGAGCGGTTGCGTATTCTGCGTACCATCGCCTTCAGGCACCGCGTCAGGCACGTATGCAACCGCTTGCGGCGCCTGTCCGATTGGAACGGTCGCGATGACCTTGTTCGTCAGCGTATCGATTGCAGCCATGGCGTCGGCGTTTTCCAGTCCAACGTAGACACGGGTGCCATCGCCCGATGGCCAGATGCCGTGCGGCAGCTTACCGACATCAATAGTCGCGACCTGCGAGAAGTCATCGGTGCGGAACACCTTCACCTGATTCAATCCGCCGACCGTCACATAGGCGAACGTGCCGTTGGCGTTATGGACGATGTTCACGTGATTGGTGATCGGACCTGTATCGATCACCTTGAGCGTGGCGAACGGCGGGTGTGCATCGAACACCTGCGTCTTGCCGGTATCTTTCAGCGTGAACCAGACTTGCTTGCCATCGGGCGTCGCCGCGATGTTCGGGCAGAACGGGCTCACCTGCGTGACCTTGCCGACAATCTTGTGATCCGCCACGGAGACGACATCGACTTCCGGATTGAACGACGAACAAACATAACCGTATTTGCCATCGGGCGAGAAGATCTGCATGCCCGGACCCGCCGGCGTAATGATGCGGGTCTTCTCTCCGTAGGTATGTCCATCCAGGACGGACACATAGTTTTCGCCGCGCACTGTCACCCAGACTTCGTTGCCATCGGGCGTAAAGAACGCTTCATGCGGCGCTCGGCCGACATAGGTCACGTGCTTGACCGCGTTCGTCTGGGTATCGATGAACGAAACCGAATTCGAGCCGATGGACACCACCGCGATCGTCTTGTGATCGGGCGAAAAGCCCATGCCGTGCACAAGCACCTGGCCCTTGTACAAGGGGCTGAAATTGCCCGGCGACGGATCGCCCAGACGGATCACGCCGACCAGCTTGTTGTCGACGGGATCGGTGACCGAGACGGTATTGGAGAATTGCTCGGCGGCATAAACGCGATCGTGATGGCGGATCGCCATGTCGGGCGCGGACGCAAGTCCGGGCGCCTGGCCTGCAAACGCAAGCGATGAAACAGCGCTCAATACCGCGCAGAACACATGGGATTTTTTCATTTCGACTCCTGTTGCATGCGCATGGACGACGGCATGGGCATGGTCATTGTTGTGGGTGAAACGGTTGAAGCGGGTGCTTGCCCTTGATCCGGCGCAGGCGCCGAAGGCGGCAATGGCTGGCCCAATGCAAGGCGCATTGCGATGATTTCCTGCTGCTGCTCAACGACGATTTCCTGCGCGATGCGTCGTAGCTGCTCGTTGTGCCCATAGCGCAATTCCGCCTGCGCCATGTCGATGGCGCCCTGGTGATGCGGCAGCATCATGGCCACGAAATCGTGATCGACGTCGCCGCTTGGCTTGATCGTCATGGCGTCCATCATGCGCGTCATTGCTTCGTCGTTCTCGGCGCGAAATGGCGCTTCGGCGCTTGTTTGCGACGTATCAGCGGCATGCGCGGGCAGGACTCCCAGCCCCAGGGCCATCGCAGCAGCAACAGGAACCGCCGCCAACGCAACACAGCGAGCGCGCAAGGCAGTAAGGAAATTGGAAGACATGATGTGCACCTCGTACGAAGGCTTGAAAGGACGGTAATGCCAGCGCTAACCCATTGGCGAAAGGTTTATTCCAGAATATTTTTGCCAAGTGACAAGCGCCATTTATGGACTTGATGTGAATTTGGCGAGATTCGTCGTAATCTTGTATAAGAAGTTGCGGCGAAGACGGACCCAAAAAAAATCCCCACGACAACTGGAGTTGTAGATGACCACCCTTTCCATAAACGGCGACTCTCATACGGTCGATGCCCCACCCGACATGCCCTTGCTCTGGGTGCTTCGCGATCTCGTGGGTCTCACAGGTACAAAATTCGGCTGCGGCATCGCGCAATGCGGCGCATGCACGGTCCATCTCGACGGCGTGGCCGTGCGCTCGTGCGTGCTGCCGATTGCGGCCGTGGGAAACCGCAAGGTCACGACCATTGAAGCGGTCAGCGCCACGCCCGCCGGCAAGAAAGTGCAGGACGCATGGGTTGCGCTGGATGTCGTGCAGTGCGGTTACTGCCAGTCGGGTCAGGTCATGTCGGCAGCCTCGCTGATTGCCTCGAACCCCGATCCGTCCGATGCCGAAATAGACGCCGCCATGGCCGGCAACATCTGCCGCTGTGGAACCTATAACCGCATTCGCGCCGCCGTCAAGCACGCTGCCAAGGGAGCGTGACATGTCGCGAGGACTGCTGGAAGCACAAAATCGCCGCGCGCCTGCCGGCGTGAACCGGCGTATGTTTTTAAAACTCGGCGTGTCGGTTGGCGCGGCAATGGGCGGTGGCCTGATGCTCGGTTTCAGCCTGCCGGCCGCAAGCCAGGGCGAAGCGCCCAAGGGTAAGTCGGTGATTGGCGGCGATGCCAACGAGGCGCCGCAAAGCGGTGTGTTCGAACCGAACGCATTCATCCAGATCGATGCAACCGGCAAGGTCACACTGGTGATTCCCAAGGTCGAGATGGGCCAGGGCATCTACACGTCGATCCCCATGTTGATCGCGGAAGAACTGGAAGTGCCGCTCGACAGCGTGGTGATCGATCACGCACCGCCCAACGAAAAGCTTTTCACGGATCCGTTGCTCGGTGGTCAACTGACCGGCGGCTCGACGTCCATTCGCTATGCGTGGAAGCCCATGCGCCAAGCCGGCGCGACCGCACGCGTGCTGCTGATCTCCGCCGCGGCGCAACAATGGCAGGTCGAACCGGCAACCTGTCATGCCGAACGTGGCGAAGTGGTGCATGCGGCAACCAGCCGGCGCATTGGCTACGGTCAACTGGTGGATGCCGCATCGAAACTTCCGCCACCGCAAAACGTCACGCTCAAGGATCCTAAGGATTTCAAAATAATCGGCACCGCGCAAAAGCGCCTGGATTCGCCGGAGAAGGTTGACGGCACGGCGGTGTTCGGTCTCGATGTCCGCTTGCCCGGCATGGTGTATGCCGCAATCGTGAACAGCCCGGTGTTCGGCGGCACGCTGGTTTCAGTCGACGATACCAACGCGAAAAAGATTCCCGGCGTGCGTCAGGTGATCCGGTTCGACAACGGCGTGGCCGTCATCGGCGACCATACGTGGGCCGCAAAACGCGGCGCCGCTGCGCTCGATCTGAAATGGAACGAAGGCCGCGGTGCAGACTTTTCGACAGCGAAGGTCGTTCAGCAACTCGCGGATGCATCGAAGAAAGACGGCGCCGTCGCTCGCAAGGACGGCGATACCAAGAAGGGTTTCAGCGACGCCAAGACCCGCGTCGACGCCGTGTACCAGCAGCCTTTCCTTGCCCACGCGACCATGGAGCCGGTGAATTGCACGGTGTCCGTGCGTGCCGATGGCTGCGATATCTGGGTCGGCACGCAAGTCCCCACCCGCGCCGTCGATACCGCCATGAAAATCACCGGCCTTTCCGCCGACAAGATCACCGTGCATAACCATCTGCTCGGCGGCGGTTTTGGCCGGCGGCTGGAAACAGACTTCATCGAGCAGGCGTTGAAGATCGGCAAGCAGGTCGGCACGCCCGTGAAGGTCACGTACACGCGCGAGGAGGACGTCCAGCACGACATGTATCGCCCGTATTACTACGACGTGATCTCGGCCGGCCTCGATGCAAACGGAAAACCCATCGCCTGGCAACACAGGATCGTGGGCTCGTCGGTCATGGCGCGGTTCGCACCGCCCGCCTTCAAGAACGGGCTCGACCCGGACGCAGTGGAAGTCTCCGCCGACCTGCCCTACGACTTGCCGAATCAGTTCATCGACTATGTGCGCCAGGAACCCATGGACATTCCCACCGCGTTCTGGCGCGGCGTAGGTCCGACGCGCGGTACCTTCGTAGTCGAAAGTTTCATGGACGAACTCGCGGCTCAGGCCAAGGTCGACCCGGTAAAATATCGGCGTGACCTGCTCGGCAAGACACCGCGCGCGCAGAACGTGCTCGATGTCGCCGCGCAGAAAGCCGGCTGGGGCACCGCGTCGCCGAAGGGTCAGGGCCGGGGTGTATCGGTCATGCACGCGTTCGGCAGCTTCTTCGGCATGGTGGTCGACGTAACCGTGGACGGCGACGGCGAAGTGGCCGTCAATCGCGTGGTATGCGCGGTCGATTGTGGCATGGTCGTGAATCCGAATACGGTGGAAGCGCAGATCCAGGGCGGCATCATCTTCGGCATCACGGCGGCGCTTTATAGCGAGATCACGATCAAGGACGGCCGTGTCGAGCAAGCCAACTTCACCGACTACCGCATGTTGCGGATCGACCAGACACCCCCCATCGAGGTACACATAGTCAAGAGCAGCGAAGCGCCCGGAGGGATCGGCGAACCGGGGACGGCAGCACTCGCCCCCGCGCTGACCAACGCGATCTACGCCGCTACCGGCAAACGTCTGCGGCAGTTGCCCGTGGGCCGTCAACTGCTGAGCGCGTGAGGGCACACATGATGATCAAACAACTCGTTTCTGCGATCGCCCTCACCTTCAGCTTGCCCATGCTTGCGCATGCTGCTGCGCCGACAGACGACCCGCTTGTCGCCCGTGGTGCGTATCTCGCGAAAGCCGGCGATTGCGTGGCTTGCCATTCCGCGCCCAAGGGCAAACCGTTCGCCGGCGGCCTGCCCATGACCACGCCCATGGGGAAGATCTACACGACCAACATCACACCGGACCCGCAGACGGGCATAGGCAACTGGACCGAGGAGGATTTCGACAAGGCGGTGCGTCAGGGGGTATCGAAGGACGGACACAATCTTTATCCGGCGATGCCCTATCCGTCCTACACCAAGGTTCGCGATGACGACGTCAAGGCGCTCTACGCCTACTTCATGAAGGGCGTGGCGCCGGTCAACCAGGCAAATCGTGCGCCGGATATTCCGTTCCCGCTCAACATGCGCTGGCCGCTCAAATTCTGGAACATGGTGTTCCTCGATAAAGGCGTTTATCGCGACAAGGACGGGAAAGACGTTGCGTGGAATCGCGGTGCGTACCTGATCCAGGGACTCGGGCATTGCGGCTCATGCCATACGCCTCGCGGTATTGCGTTCCAGGAGAAGGCGCTCGATGAAAGCGGTGGCGCATGGCTTACGGGCGGCGTGCTGGACGGCTGGTTTGCATCGAACCTGACTGGCGAGCATAACGTCGGTCTGGGGCGCTGGTCGGATGCGGACCTGACCCAGTTCCTGAAGACCGGAGCGAACGCGCATGCAACGGCGTTCGGGTCCATGACCGACGTGATCAACCACAGCACGCAAGGCATGAACGATCAGGATCTGGCCGCCATGTCCACCTACCTGAAGTCGTTGCCGCCAGCGGGTGGCACCAACGCGACCGCTTACGCATACGATGCGAAGGCGACCACGGCGCTGCTCGTGCATCCCGCCAACGATGCCGGCGCGAAGGTCTACACCGCCTACTGCATGCATTGTCATGGCGTGGACGGCAAGGCGTTCGCCCCGCTGCTCGCACCGCTTGCGGGTAATCCGAACCTGATGGAGAAGGATGCTTCGTCGTTGATCAACGTCACGCTGAACGGCACGCAGGATCTCGTGATCCAGGGCATTCCGGCCGCGTACCCGATGCCCAAGTACGCACCGGTCCTCAGCGATCAGCAAATCGCCGATGTGCTGACTTTCATTCGCGCGGGCTGGAACAACGGCGCGCCTGCCGTTGCACCGGCTGATGTTGCGAAGCTGAGAAAATCGACGCAAGCTGCGCAGTGAAGAATGGCGGCGGATGAAGTATCTGCCGCCATTTTTCTTATTCCGATGCTACCTTCAACAACACCGGCTGGTCCCGATAATACGTCGGATACAAACGCTTGAGATTTTCGACCTTGGGCAGATCGTTGATCGCAATGTAAGGCGCATCCGGGTGCAGCGTCAGGTAATTCTGATGGTAAGACTCGGCCGGATAAAAGCCCTTGAGCCCGTCCGTTCGCGTCACGATCGGCGCTGGAAACGCATGCGCTTTGTTCAACTGCGCAATATAGGTTTGCGCCACCTGCTTTTGCATGTCGTTCGCCGGAAAGATCGCCGAACGATATTGCGTGCCGCTATCCGGGCCTTGCCGGTTGAGTTCGGTCGGATCGTGCGCAACCGAAAAATAGATCTGCAGCAACTGGCCGTATGTGACTTTGGTTGGATCGTAAGTGATCTGCACCGACTCAGCATGACCGGTCTGGCCGCCGCTTACGGTCTCATACTGCGCAGTACTTGCCTGACCGCCCGCGTACCCGGAAACTACTTTCGTCACACCATTGACGTGCTGGAACACGCCCTGCACGCCCCAAAAGCAGCCGCCAGCCAGGACAGCGGTTTCCTGATGCGTGGCGCCCACGGGTTCATCGACTGCGGGAGGCGCCAGCACGACCGCTGCTTCAGAAGAATGTGCAACGTGCATCGAAAGGAACAGGACGGTCGCGCCCAGGCTGATTGCGCTTAGTAAGCCAGCACCGCGCGAGCGCAGGGTGGCCAAGGTTTTTTGCTTCGGGACATTCATGGTGAGCCTCCGGGTTCGGGGCGCTTTGCGAACGGCGCAAGCCGCGCGCAAAGCGCCTTTCGCATCATGTTAGCGCGACCGGCAGACGATAAATGCTTGATGACAAAGATGTAATCAAGAGGTCAGAGAAGGGTCAATTGGATGAAAGCGACTCTTGGCCCGGGTAGAGCAGGTCGCCGAGCGCGATCGCAATGTTTTTGGTCGCAATCTTCAAGTCGTCGAGCGCCACCCGTTCATCCGCGCGATGTCCATTCGCCTCGAGCAGCGTGCGCGGCCCCGCGCCGTAAATAACGGTCGGCACGCCTGCCTCGCAATACAGGCGGGCATCGGTGTAAAGGGGAACGCCTTCGGTTGAAATGTCGCGCTGCAATGTAACGCGGGCCGCGCGTTGCAGAGCTTGCGACAGGCGCTCGGCGCCATCGAGTGAACGCAGCGGAGAAGTGACGAGCACTTCCTCGATATCCACGTCGATCCCCGGCAAATCTTTCGCCGAGGCCAGGATCACTGACTTGAGCTCGCGCAGCACGTCTTGCGTGTTTTCTTCGGGAACTACGCGGCGATCAAGCCGAAGTGTGACTTTGTCGGGCACTACGTTCGTATTGATGCCGCCCTTGATCAGGCCGACCACCAGCGTCGGATGTTCGATGCCCGGCGTATTCGAGCGGATATCACGCAATTGCGCGCGATGTGCATAGAGCGCATTGAGCACCGCAGTCGCGGCTTCCAGCGCGTCATGCCCCGTATCAGGACGTGCGGCGTGCGCCGACTTGCCGCGCACGGTGACTTCGAGGTGGATTGCCCCATTGTGCGCGGTCGTGATCGCGTATGAAAAGCCGGCGCAAATCGCGTAATCCGGCTTGACTATGCCCTGCTCCAGAAGCCATCCGGGTCCTATCAGGCCGCCGGTTTCCTCATCGTAAGTCAGATGCAGCTCGATGGTGCCTGCCAGCGCCGCGCCGCTGTCGATCAACGCTTTCAGCGCGAACGCATAAGTCGCAAAATCCGACTTCGATACCGCCGCACCACGCCCGTACATGAAGCCATCACGGATCTCGGCTCCATAAGGCTCGGCGGTCCAGCCATCGCCCGGCGGGACGACATCGCCATGCGCGTTGAGCGCAATCACAGGTCCCGCGCCGAAGCGATGACGAATCACGAGGTTCGTTGCGCTGATCATGCCGTTGCGGTGGACGTCGTTTGCGGGAACTGCGTGGCGCTCGACCTTGAAGCCCATCTGCTCGAGCCATTTCGCGGCCATCTCGGCGTGGTCCGCGCAGTCGCCCGGCGGATTGTCCGATGGTTTTTGCACGAGCGCGGAAAGGAACGCGACCTCCAGGTCGAACTGGCTGTCGACGCGGGCCATCAAGGTTGCGGCAAGGGCGGAATGGGTCATATGTGCGAATGAGTGTCGGGTAAGGGCTGCAAGCCCAAAGCGATCTGGAGCTATAACCACCAGCTTAGCGGACTCGAAGCGCGACTTGCTAGCCACAGGCAAATTCCGCACATAACGGACCGCGTTGAATAACTCTCCTTTAGCAACCAATTAAATCGAACATTGTTGCGGGGCCACGCTAAGGCCGCGCTCCTTTTGCAATCATTTAAAGGCGTTTCTCGGCTAAGCTTGACCTCACTTTCACCAGATTCAATGAGCACTTCAATGAACCACCGAGACGACGCCGCAGCACTGGACCATAACGACCCGCTAGCCGCCTTGCGCGAACAATTCGCGCTGCATGACGGCGTGATCTACCTGGACGGCAATTCGCTCGGCGTGCCGCCTAAGGCCGCCGCTTCACGCGCAGCGGAAATCATCGCGAATGAATGGGGTGACGGCCTGATCCGCTCGTGGAATACGGCAGGATGGTTCGCTTTACCCAAGCGACTTGGCAACCAACTTGCGCCGCTGATCGGCGCTGCGCAAGACGAAGTGGTCGTGACCGACACCATTTCCAGCAATCTCTTCAAGGTGCTCTCGGCTGCTTTGCGCGTGGCAAACGAGCGCGATCCCATGCGTCGCGTGATCGTTTCGGAACGCTCGAATTTCCCTACGGATCTCTACATTGCGCAGGGTTTGATCGAACAACTTGACGTTGCCCGCGAATTTCGGATCCCTTAACTGAGTGAGATTATGCCACCCGTTGGTTCTGGGCAGCGTACCAGTCCCGCTCGAACTGCATCGGACTGACGTAGCCCAACGTCGAGTGCAAGCGCG
>NZ_JBSIPA010000151.1:0-13163 GCF_053574605.1 Caballeronia sp. M23-90
TTGGCCCATTGGGAGCCGAGGAAGCGGTAAGCACCGATCAGCGACTGAACGAAGACCTGCTTACGAGCGGTCGCCAGATCAGCACTGCTCTCGCGCGGCACCCCATTCGGCGCCCCCGGCTGCCGGCCGTTTCGTGAACCATCTGGCATACGCATTGTATTTGCCGGCTAATGCTGCCGCTGCACCCATGCCGCTGCTGGTGATGATGCACGGCTGCCAGCAATCGGCCGAAGACTTGGCGCAAGGCACGCGCGTCAACTTGCTGGCCGACCAATACGGCTTTGCAGTCTTGTACCCGGAGCAGTCGAAAACTGCGCATGTGCATCGTTGCTGGCACTGGTACGAGGAATCGGCGGTATCGGGCGGTGGCGAGGCGGCGTCGGTCGTTTCGCTCGTGCGTGAAATCGTCGCGCAGCACGACGTGGACAGCGAACGCATCTACCTCGCTGGAATGTCGGCCGGGGCGGGGCTTGCGGCCATGCTCGCGGTCAAATATCCGTCGGTTTTCGCGGCAGTGGGACTGCACTCCGGCGTGGTATTCGGCGCTGCGAAATCCGGCATCGATGCAATGGACATCATGCGGCGGGGCTCACGCAAAGACCCGGTAGCGCTGATTGACGCAGCCGCCGATGTTGCCCGCTATCCCGGCATGCCGACCGTGATCGTTCATGGCGAGCTGGATTCTGTGGTTTCGAAGGTCAACGCCGAGCAACTGACGGCGGAATTCCTTCGTCTGAATCGCTTTACCGATGCCACCGGCGCGTGGCGCAGCGGCGAGCGCCGTGAAGAGACGCAACCCGACGGCGTGTTCACGGAATACGTGAAAAACGGTCGGCGCATGATGCGGACGTGCATTGTGCGCGGCCTCGGGCATGCCTGGAGCGGCGGCGACGACACCGTGCCGTTCCATTCGGCGAAAGGTCCGGATGCTTCAGCCATGCTCTGGGAATTTTTCAAGCATCAGCGACGCGTGCAGGCAACGGTTCAGGACGAGACGCTCGCCTAGGGCGAGTGTTGTAAAAAAGTCTTTTGTTTCAATACGTTCTTTTGAATACTTGCCCATGACTAGGGATTACCCTATACTTCGTTCAAGCACTAGGTAATTACCCCTATATCACCAAGCGAGGTTCACCATGTATCTGCTCAGCCGCCTCTTCCTGTTCCTGACGAAATCCGCCGACCAGCGTGACAAGGAGCGTAACGACGCTTATCTGGCCGAAGCCACGGACATTTACGACCTCGAATACCGCATGAAGAAGCTGGATCGTCGCGCATCAGCACGTCATCCTTCGTGGCTCGCGCAGTAATTCGACCGTCGTAAGAAGTACATGCAGGGCTCGGTACGCCGAAAACGGCGTCTATCGAGGCAAAAAAATGCCGGCGCTCGTGGCCGGCATTTTTGCGTTCTGGCGCTGTAGCACTCAGGCCAGCTTGACGCGCACGTCCACGTTACCGCGCGTTGCGTTCGAGTACGGGCAGACCTGGTGCGCGGTATCGACCAGTGTTTGAGCATCGGCCGCGTCCATTCCTGGCAACGAAACACGCAGCTCAATATCCAGTGCGAAACCGCCCTTGTCATTCGGGCCCACGCCAACATCCGCGGAAACGGTTGTATCGGCGGGAATGGTCTTCTTCTGCTGACCGGCAACAAACTTCATCGCGCTCAGGAAACAGGCCGAATAGCCGGCCGCAAACAGCTGCTCGGGGTTCGTGCCCTCGGCACCCGCGCCGCCCAATTCTTTCGGCGCACTCAACTTCACATCCAGATTCTTGTCCGACGATACCGCCCGGCCATCGCGACCACCCGTGCTCGTTGCGTGTGCAGTGTAAAGGACGCTCATGCTCTTCTCCTGTTCAATGGTTGCCGCTCGGCGGCAGAAAAGGTTTTTGGAACTGCGCTAACCACGGACATAAATATAGCGCGCTAATCATTAGTGTGCAAATTAAATTGGCGCGCGGAGCGATTGTTATTTGCTATCGCTATGTTAAGTCTCGTTGTGTTCCATCAGAGATGAACGCAATTGCATGAGTTCGTCGCGCAATTTGAGCAGGCGGTCAGCGTCGGAGCCGGCCGCACAGTAGATCTCGCCGGGAATGCCTCGAATCGATTTGTTGAGCGCGCGGCCTTCATCGGTGAGATGAATGTGAACCTGCCGTTCGTCCTCCGTGCTGCGCACCCGTTTCACGAACCCTTGTGCTTCGAGCCGCTTAAGCAAGGGCGTCATGGTCGCTGAATCCAGACTCAGCCGTTCGGCCATCTGCTTGACGGTCAGCGCGTCGCCTTCCCAGAGCACGAGCATCGTCAGGTACTGGGGATAGGTCAGTCCGACCTTTTCCAGCAACGGCTTGTAGGTCTTTGTCATCGCGAGCGAAGTGGAGTAGAGCGCGAAGCAAAGCTGGGCGTCGAGTTCAAGCGGAATGTGCGGAGCAGAAGTCATGGCGATCGGTTTACTGCGCTTTTGGGACGATACATAACGATACTGCACGCGAATCGTTAGTGCACGAAGCAAATGAAAAAGAGCGAAAAAAACGCCGGTGACCTCGACAGTTACCGGCGTTTTTTTTACGCGTCGATGCGTTTCAGGCTGTGGGTCCCGACAGATCGGGAATGTCGTCGGCCGGGTCTTCCGACTGCAGGCCGAAGCAGCCGCGGTAAGTCGCGTAAAACGAGCAATACAACGCCGTGGTGACCAGGATGGACGCCGGCATCAGTACGGCCAGCGCCATTTCCTGCCCGACGCCTAATACCTGCATCAATGCGCTCAGTCCAAACGATACCGCCAGCGCCACGCCAATCCACAGCGCGCCATACAGTACAAACGCCCCGCGATTGCGCCAGCAGCCGATAAAGCTGAAAAACAGTGCCTTGGCCGGCGGGACGTCGTGCCATGCGACGAGAATCGGCGCAAACCAGAACAGCATGGCGACCGGGACGTAGCACGCCATCGCAACCAGGACCGCGAGCGGATTGAAGCTTGCCGCAATGGTTTCGGGGTCGCCGGCCGGCCCATTGCCGATCATCAGGTTGAGCAGCACGCCGTCATCGACGAGCGCCGACAAGGCAAACACCACGCCCATCGCGACGACATACACCACGCCCAGCACGAGCAGCCGCCGGGCGACGATCTGCCCGTACGAGCGGAAACCATCGACCAGCACGGTCGGCCAAACCGGTTTTTTGGCGATGGTGTTGCGGCAAGCGGCCATGAATCCCACCGCGACGCCCGGGATCAGCAGGAGCGGCAGCACCGGGCCGACCACGGGCAGCCGCGAGATCAACGTCATGGCGAACAAATAGGCGAAGAACACCGTGAGAAACGCGAGGGGATTCCGGCGAAACAGCCAGACGCCCTGGCGGAACCATACATAACCGGTTTTAGCGGGGACTTCGATCAAATGCATTGATTAATTACCGTCGGCGGGAGGGGGCGCAGTTTTGATGCGCTCGCGCAAAATGCGTTCGAAGTGGCCAGGATCATGCGGTTTGAGCATTTCGGCTTCGCGCGGCCGATAAAAGTCGTATAGGCGCGATACCCAGAAGCGCAAGGCGCCCGCGCGCAGCATGTCGCTCCAATGGTGCTCTTCGGCCGGCGTGAACGGACGCACCGTCTGATACGCGCGCAACAGCGCGTCGGTACGCGCGGTATCGAGTGCGCCGGTAGCGAGATCGACACACCAGTCGTTCACGCAGACGGCGACATCGAAAAGCCATTTGTCGTTGCCGGCAAAATAAAAGTCGAAAAAGCCGCCAAGACGCGTTTCGTCTGCCGTGGGATGCGCGAACAACACGTTGTCGCGGAACAGGTCGCAGTGGCACGGGCCTTCGGGCATGGCAGTGTATTCAGCCGATGCAAAAAAGGCCGCCTGATGCACGAGTTCATTGGTAATCAGCGCGCGCTGCTCGGCGGTGAGGTGCGGCAGCACAGCCGGTACGTTGTCCTGCCACCATGCAAGGCTGCGCAGATTTGGCTGATATGTGGCGAAATCACGCCCCGCGAGATGAAGCCGCGCCAGCATGTGGCCCACTTCGATGCAGTGCGCCGGACCCGGCGACAACTCCGGCGCGCCATCGAGTTTCGTCACGACAGTGGCCGGCTTGCCGTTAAGCGTGCCAAACAACGCGCCATCGCGACGCGGCATGGGGTCCGGAACGGGCACCGCATGTGACGCCAGATGCCGCATCAGATCGAGATAAAACGGCAATTGCGTGGCCGTCAGATTTTCGAAGAGGGTGAGGACGTACGCGCCGCGCGTGGTCGTCAGGAAGAAGTTGCTGTTCTCGATACCGGATGCAATGCCACGGAAATCGGTGACTTCGCCGAGTTCGTAGTTCTGGAGCCAGTCGGTAAGCTGGGAATCGGAGACAGCAGTGAATACGGCCATGCGGGAGAACGTCGGTGAAGTTGAAGGGCGCGCGGACCGGCGTACGGATCAGTGGCGGGGACAGCGGCGAACGCCGGGCATAGGCTTGAACGCAGCCCGGCGGTCATGAAAGCTCAGTAGGTCAGGTTCCACGACGGCAGGCGCGTGCTTGCCTTGCCGTTGTCGCGCACGGTCGGCGACGTGTCCGCAGGCGCACTCATCTGATAACGCGTGCCGAAATTCGAACGCACGTTGATTTCAACGGGTTTGCCCTTGTCGCGGTATTCGGTGATCTCGGTGCCGTTCGTGCTCGTCTCGTGATAGCTCGGCAGGCGCGGCGGCGAGATTTCCACTTTCGAGCTGGCTTCCGCGGCCGGGCGGTTGATCGCCTTCAGGTCGGGCAAGCCGGCATTCTCTTCAGGCGACATGACGTGCGCCGGAGTTGCATCCGTCGCGGGCGCCGGCTGAGCGGGCAGGCTCTGCGCGTGAGCACTGATGCTGGCTGCGGCAATAACAGCCGCGATGGCGACAGATTGAAGCGACTTCATGATGTTTCTCCAGATGAGTCCCCGAATTTTAGCAAAACGCACCAGCTTGAGGGACGTTAAGGGGGAATTGAACCCTCGCAAAAGCCTTATTTTGCGCTGGTTTCAAATAAAGCACGGCGTTGTGAGGCGATGTGTTGAAGAAACGCATCGGCGGGAGGTGTGTTCATGGACGTGTTGTTCTTCCGTGTTAATGTCGATTCATCACAAGAGCGCATGAAGAACATGACAAACGACCGGACTCAAGCCACCCATTCCACTCCCGCCAGCAACTTCCCCACGGAATCGTTCGATGACCCCGTGGCAGCGGTTGCGCGGGTATCGGCCATCTATGAAGCCAACACCGGTTTCCTGCGCGACGCCTTTGCGCGCTATCGGAAAAACGAGCCATTTTCGCATCGCGTGCGTGCGTGTTATCCGTTCGTGCGCGTGCGCACCGAGTTGAATACGCAGATCGATTCACGTCGATCGTACGGCTTCGTCGCGGGGCCGGGGATCTTCGAAACCACGCTGACGCGGCCGGATATGTTCGGCGATTACTATCGCGAGCAATTGCGGCTGCTTGCCAAGAACCATCATGTCGGGATCGAAGTGGGGGTGTCGGCGCAGCCCATTCCCATTCACTTCGCGTTTGCCGAAGGCATTCACCTGGAAGGCGACCTGGATCGCGACAGGCTGCTCGCCATGCGTAACATCTTCGATATGCCCGATCTCGCGCTGCTCGACGACCGAATCGTGAACGGCACGTACGAACCGGGTCCGGGCGAGCCGCATCCGCTCGCGCTGTTCACGGCGGCGCGCGTGGATTTCTCGTTGCATCGGCTGAAGCACTACACCGCGACGTCGCCCACGCATGTGCAAAACTACGTGCTTTATACGAACTACCAGTTTTATATCGATGAATTCGTGAAGCTCGGCCGCAAGATCATGTCCAAAACGGACGATGAAGAAACGCGGAAATACCGCAGCGAATACACATCGTTCGTCGAACCGGGCGATGTGATTACGGGTAATGAAAACCTGGGCGGCGTACAGGAAGAGCCCCAAGGCGTCGCGCCCGCGCGTCTGCCGCAAATGCCGGCGTATCACCTGAAACGCGCCGATGGCAGCGGCATCACGATGATCAACATTGGCGTAGGGCCATCGAACGCGAAGACGATCACGGACCACATTGCCGTGCTGCGTCCGCATGCGTGGATCATGCTCGGGCATTGCGCGGGATTGCGGAACACGCAGCGCCTGGGCGACTACGTGCTCGCGCACGGTTATGTGCGCGAGGACCATGTGCTCGATGCCGACTTGCCATTATGGATTCCGATTCCCGCCTTGGCCGAAGTCCAGGTCGCGCTCGAGAAAGCCGTGGCGCAAGTGACCAAGCTCGAAGGCGTGGACCTGAAGCATGTGATGCGTACCGGCACGGTCGCGAGCGTGGATAACCGCAACTGGGAATTGCGCGATCACCGCGAGCCGGTGCAGCGCCTATCGCAAAGCCGCGCCATTGCGCTGGATATGGAAAGCGCGACCATCGCGGCGAATGGATTCAGGTTTCGCGTGCCATACGGAACGCTGCTCTGCGTCTCCGACAAACCCCTGCACGGCGAACTGAAACTGCCCGGCATGGCGGACCAGTTTTACCGCGCGCAAGTGGATCAGCATTTGCAGATCGGCGTGATGGCCATGGAGTTGCTGCGCATGAACGGGCTGTCGAAGTTGCATAGCCGGAAGTTGCGCGGCTTTGCCGAGGTGGCATTCCAGTAACGCAAAAAGCGGCTCCCGAAGGAGCCGCTTTCAACCTGCCAGGCCTTCAAAGATAGAACATCCGGTCTTCGTCGGACTTCCCTTCGGCGGGCTGTTCTTCCGCGGTCTCACGATCTTCGTAGAACTGCAGCACCGCTTCGAGCACCTGGTCCGGATCGTCGATAACCTGCATCAAGTCCAGATCCTTTTCGCTGATCACGCCGGTCGGAACCAGTGTGTTGCGGAACCACGAGAGCAGGCCTTCCCAGAACTCGGCGCCCACCAGCACGATGGGCACGTGCCGCGACTTCTTCGTCTGGATCAGCGTGAGCACTTCGGCCATTTCGTCGAGCGTGCCGAACCCGCCGGGCATGACGACCACCGCGTCCGAATTCTTCACGAACGTGACCTTGCGCGTGAAGAAGTGACGGAACCGCAGCGAGATATCTTGCCACTGGTTGCCCGACTGCTCGTGCGGCAACTCGATGTTCAAACCGACCGACGGCGACTTGCCCGCATGTGCGCCCTTGTTCGCGGCTTCCATGATGCCGGGACCGCCGCCGGAGATAACGGCGAAGCCCGCGTCAGAAAATTTCTGCGCGATTTCTATGGTGAGCTTGTAGTACGGCGACTCAGGTTTCAGGCGCGCCGAACCATAGATGCTGATGGCAGGGCGGATCTCGGAGAGGTACTCGGTCGCCTCGATAAACTCTGCCATAATCGTGAACATCTGCCACGATGCGCGAGCCTTCTTGGCCGTCGCGCGCTCTTGATCTGCGAGCGATCGCAGACTCGGAATCACTTTTCTTTTGTTCATAATGCCTGAAGAACTTAATCTTGAAGGTAAGACCCTGCTATTGGTCGACGGATCCAGCTATCTGTATCGGGCCTACCACGCCATGCCGGATCTGCGCGGGCCGGATGGCGGACCGACAGGCGCGTTGTACGGAATGATCAACATGCTGCGGCGCCTGCGGAAGGACATCAATGCAGAGTATAGCGCGTGCGTATTCGACGCCAAGGGCAAGACATTTCGCGACGACTGGTACGCGGATTACAAGGCAAACCGGCCATCCATGCCCGATGACCTCTCGAAGCAGATAGAACCCATCCACGAGACCGTTCGGGCGCTCGGCTGGCCGCTCGTGATGATCGAAGGCGTGGAGGCCGACGACGTCATCGGTACGCTTGCAGTGGCCGCCGAAAAGCGCGGCATGAAGGTTATCGTGTCGACGGGCGACAAGGATCTGGCGCAGCTTGTGACGGATCATGTCACCCTCATCAATACGATGTCCAACGAGACGCTCGATCGCGCCGGGGTGCTGAATAAGTTCGGCGTGCCGCCGGAGCGGATCGTCGACTATCTCTCGCTCATCGGCGATACGGTCGATAACGTACCGGGTGTCGAGAAGTGCGGGCCGAAGACGGCGCTGAAGTGGCTCACACAATACGACACCCTCGATGGCATCGTGGCACACGCGAGCGAAATCAAAGGTGCGGTGGGAGACAATCTGCGCAAGGCTCTCGACTTCCTTCCCATGGCCAGAAAGCTCGTTACCGTACATACGGAATGTGATCTGGCGGCGCAGATCGCGTCTCTCGAGGAAACGTTGCCTTCACGGCCCGAAGCGCGCGACGAATTGCGCGATCTCTTTACGCGCCACGGCTTCAAGACGTGGTTGCGCGAAGTCGAGATCGCCGACGCCGTGGAAGGTCCCACGGATACACCGCCTGCGTCCGCCACGGAAATGGAACGGCATTACGAAACGGTGCAGACATGGGAACAATTCGACGAATGGCTTGCCCGGATCAACGCTGCTGAGCTAACGTCCTTCGATACGGAAACCACCGCCCTCGATCCCATGCTCGCGCAGCTCGTGGGATTGTCGGTATCGGTCGAACCGGGACGTGCGGCCTATATCCCTGTTGCGCATCGCGGGCCGGATTCGCCTTTGCAATTGCCGCGTGACGAAGTCCTGCAGAAACTGAAATCGTGGCTGGAAGATCCATCGAAGAAGAAAGTGGGACAGCACCTCAAATACGATGAACAAGTGCTCGCGAACTACGGCATCGAGTTGAATGGCGTCGAGCACGACACGTTGTTGCAGTCCTATGTGATCGAATCGCACAGGCCGCACGACATGGACAATCTCGCGTTGCGGCATCTCGGCGCGAAAACCATCAAGTATGAAGAGGTGGCGGGCAAGGGCGCGTCGCAGATCGGCTTCGACGAAGTCGCGCTCGATCAGGCCGCGCCCTACGCTGCCGAAGACGCCGACATCACGTTGCGGCTGCATCAGGCGCTTTATCCGCAACTTGTCGACGAAGCGCAATTGCTGAAGGTGTATCGCGATATTGAAATGCCTACGGCGCGCGTGTTGCGCAAGATGGAGCGCAATGGCGTACTGATCGACGGCGAGTTGCTGCGCGTGCAAAGCGGGCAGATTGCGACGCGTCTGATCCAGCTCGAAGCTGAAGCGTACATGCTCGCGGGCGGCGAATTCAATCTTGGATCGCCCAAGCAGATCGGGCAGATTTTCTTCGAGAAGCTGCAATTGCCGGTGGTCAAGAAGACGCCGAGCGGCGCGCCTTCCACCGACGAAGAAGTGCTGCAAAAGCTCGCCGAAGACTATCCGTTGCCGAAGATCCTGCTCGAACATCGCGGTTTGTCGAAGCTCAAGTCGACTTATACGGACAAGTTGCCACGCATGGTCAACGCGAAGACCGGCCGCGTGCATACGAACTACGCGCAGGCCGTTGCGGTGACGGGGCGTTTGTCATCGAATGAGCCGAACTTGCAGAACATTCCGGTGCGTACCGCCGAAGGCCGGCGCATTCGCGAAGCATTCATTGCGCCGCCGGGAAGCAAGATCGTGTCGGCGGATTATTCGCAAATCGAGCTGCGGATCATGGCGCATATCTCCGGCGATCCCTCGCTCATGCGCTCCTTCGCCGAGGGCGAGGACGTGCATCGTGCGACGGCCTCCGAGATTTTCGGCGTGACGCCCATCGAGGTTTCGAACGATCAGCGGCGCATCGCGAAGGTCATCAACTTTGGCTTGATCTATGGCATGAGCGCGTTTGGACTGGCATCGAATATCGGCATCTCGCGTGATGCGGCGAAGCTTTATATCGACAAGTATTTCCAGCGCTATCCAGGCGTTGCCAACTACATGGACGAGACCCGCACGAAGGCGAAGCGCGATGGTTTTGTGGAGACGGTGTTCGGGCGCCGTCTGTGGTTGCCCGAGATCAACGGCGGCAGCGGACCGCGCCGGCAGGGCGCCGAACGCGCGGCAATCAACGCACCCATGCAGGGTACGGCCGCCGACCTGATCAAGCTGTCGATGATCGCGGTGCAGGACTGGCTGGAAGCATCGAAGATCGAAACGAAGATGATCATGCAGGTCCACGATGAACTCGTGCTCGAAGTGCCCGAAGCCGAGCTGCCGGAAGTGCGCAAGCGTCTGCCGGAACTCATGTGCGGCGTCGCGAAGCTGAAGGTGCCGCTCGTCGCCGAAGTCGGCGTGGGGAACAACTGGGAAGAAGCGCATTGAGCGAGTCTCAACGGCGCCATATGGGAGGTTAGATGCATCGTTTCATCATCGTCGGCGGCGGGGCGGGTGGGCTGGAACTGGCCACGCGCCTGGGCGACAAGCTCGGCAGCGCCGATGGCAAGCGCACGGCGCGTGCGCAGGTGACGCTCATCGACAGGAATTCCACGCATATCTGGAAGCCGTTGTTGCATGAAGTCGCGGCTGGCAGCCTCGATCCGTTCTCGCAGGAATTGTCGTATGCGGCGCAGGCGCGCTGGCATGGATTCGAGTTTCAGCAGGGCGATCTGTTGGGCGTCGACCGGACGGCAAGAAAGGTCACGCTGGGGCCGCTTCTCGACGACGAAGCCGGCGAACTCCTGCCGCAACGCGATCTCGAGTACGACACGCTGGTCGTGGCGATCGGCAGCACGACAGCGTTTTTCGGCGTGCAGGGCGCGCAGGAGAATTCACTCGCGCTCGATACGGTCGACCAGGCCGAGCTGTTCCGCAAACGGCTGATTGCTGCGTGCATTCGCGCGGAATATCGGGCGCCTGATCCGGCTACCCTCACTTCTGTCGACGCCGCTACAAGGGCACCGCGGATCCAGGTCGCGATTGTGGGCGGCGGTGCGACGGGCGTGGAGTTATCGGCGGAATTGCGCAATACGGCGCAGGTACTGCACGCTTACGGACTGCACAAACTCGACCCGAAAAACGATATCGGCATTGTGTTGATCGAAGCCGGTCCGCGCATCTTGCCCGCGCTGCCCGAGCGCGTCTCCACGGCGACAGCCGAATTGCTGGAAAAGCTCGGCGTCAGGCTGATGACCGGCGAGACCGTGGCCGAAGTGTCGCGGGACTCCATCCGCACGGCGAGCGGCAAGACCATCGCGGCGGATCTGACGGTGTGGGCGGCGGGGATTCGCGCGCCGGCCGTGCTTTCCAAGCTCGATGGCCTCACGACCAACCGTCTTGGCCAGCTCATCGTGCGTCGTACGCTGCAAACAGAAATCGATGACAACGTGTTCGCCCTCGGCGATTGCGCCGCGTGCGCTTGGCCGGGCGGCGAGAAAGAAGGGCGCAACGTGCCGCCACGTGCGCAAGCCGCGCATCAGCAAGCGAGCTTCTTGCTGAAGTCGTTCGAGCGCCGGCTGGAGGACAAGCCGTTGCCGGACTACACGTATCGCGATTTCGGTTCGCTTGTGTCGCTTGGGCATTTCAGCGCGGTCGGCAGTCTGATGGGCGGTTTGATCGGTGGGAACATGCTGATCGAGGGGCTCTTCGCGCGGTTCATGTACCAGTCGCTTTACCGCATGCACATTGCCGCGCTGCACGGCTGGGCACGCATGGCGCTCGATACCGTCGCGCACTGGCTGCGCCGCTCCACCGTGCCGCGCGTCAAGCTGCACTGATGCTTCGCGTGGATATGAGCAAGCGTCGTAAAGCTGTTTAGAATGGGCGGCACGCTTTGGAAGCGGTTTCGTTCAAGGCGCGGTCGTAGTCAAGGTCCTTGCCGTGTCTCACCGTCCGGCGCTTCAACCGGGCAGCGAGGCTCACCCGTTCTGGATGGTCCGGTGCGCTGCAGCACGGCGCCGGCCGCCCCTTCGCGGCCCCATGCCGCTGGAGCTTTGCATGCTTACGCCTGAAATCGACAGCCTCGTTCCGCATGTCCCGTTCAACCGGCGCACGTTCATCAAGGCGGCTGTCGGCAGCGGTTTTGCCGCCTGTGTCTTGCCGGTTTCCGCGCAAACCATCATCACCGACAGCAACGGTCTCGAAGCCGGCCCCGTAGGGTTCAAGGCCGCCGACGGCACGCTCGTGCCCGCGTACCGGGCGCAACCGCTGGGCAAGACGCACTTGCCGGTGATCATCGTAATTCACGAGATCTTTGGCGTGCACGAACATATCGCCGATGTCTGCCGCCGCTTCGCCAAGCTCGGTTATCTCGCCGTGGCGCCGGATCTCTACGTGCGTGAAGGCGACGCGTCCAAATATCCGTCCATGCAGCAGCTCAACGATCAGCTCGTCTCGAAGGTTCCGGATGACCAGGTGCTGTCGGATATCGATTCGACCGTGGCATGGGCGGGCGAGCATGGCGGCGACCTGAATCGGCTCGGGATCACGGGTTTCTGCTGGGGCGGCCGGATCACGTGGCTCTATGCTGAGCGCAATCCGCGCATCAAGGCAGCGGTCGCGTGGTATGGACGTGTGGTCGGCGCGAAGACTGCGAACAATCCCGCGAATCCGCTCGACCTTGCCGCGAATCTGAAGGCGCCGGTCCTAGGTCTTTACGGCAAGCTCGATCAAAGCATTCCGCAGGACACGCTCGCGCAGATGAAAGAGGCGATTGCGACCGGCCCGGCAGTGGCGCGCGGCTCGCAATTCGTGGTCTACGATGACGCGCCGCATGCGTTCTTCGCGGATTACCGGCCGAGTTACCGGAAAGCCGATGCCGAAGATGGCTGGAAGCGCGCGCTCGCGTGGTTCAAGGAACACGGCGTCAAGTAACGCCCGGGGGCGGCCGGAGTTCTTATGCCGCCGCGCCGGTCGCCACGGGCCGAGAAGCGTCCGAGCTCCATTCGCTCCACGATCCCGGATACAGCGCCGCGCCGTGCAAGCCGGCGATTTCCAGTGCCAGGGCGTTGTGGCAGGCAGTGACGCCTGATCCGCACTGCAGCACCACCCGATCCGGCTGCGTTGCGCCGAGCAGCGCGCCGAACGTCTCGCGCAATTCATGGGCGGTCTTGAAGCGGCCGTCCGCGTTCAGGTTGTCCTTGAAAAAGCGATTCAGCGCGCCGGGAATATGACCGCCGACGGCATCGAGCGTCTCGTTTTCCCCGCGATACCGGTCGGCTGCGCGGGCATCGATCACCACGCGCTCGCGCGTATCGATATTGCGCAAGACCCCGTCTGCATCGATGGTCACCGACAGCGGCGCGCCCGCCTTGAACGTTCCCGCCGATGTGGCCGGCGCCGCCGATTA
>NZ_JBSIPA010000152.1:0-13112 GCF_053574605.1 Caballeronia sp. M23-90
TGCTGCGAGCGGTTCAGCGCTCGGACCCCATGCCCGTCGATACCAACGGTCAGGCGCCCTCCGCCTTTACGATCACCCTGCGCCCGGCGGGCGGTTGATCGGACTTGGGCTGCGCGGCCCACTATTTTTGTGATGCTGGCGTCCATCGTGTGAAGATTGGGAACGAATTGTGCGATTGGCGGTCTGTTGTGCAGCCGTCAATAGTTTAAATATTGCTTTTTTGGAATCAGATACATGAGTTTGATGACGAAGCTTGGCCTGAAAACGCTTGTTGCCTCCTGCCTGATCGCTGTGGGAACGTCCGCCGCGCAGGCGCAACTCAACGTGCTCGTGACTGGCGTGGGTTCGACTCAGTTTCCTATCGCCACCGCTACTTTCGCCAACGAAGCGAATTCGCCGCAGCAGGTCAGCGCGATCATTCGCCAGGATTTGCAGCGCAGCGGCAAGTTCACGAATGTCGATGCGGGCGGCACGCCGGTGTCGGAAACGGATTCCGTCGACCTTGGCAGCTGGAAAGCCAAGGGCGCGGACGCCTTCGTGTCGGGCAGCGTGACCAAGCTGCCGAACGGCCAGTTCGAAGTGCGCTTTCGCCTGTATGACACGGTCAAGCAGGAAAGCCTGGGCGGCCTCTCGCTCGTGAGCCCGGAAAGCGGCTTGCGCATGAGCGCGCACAAGGTTGCCGACTACATCTACGCGAAGTTGCTGGGCGGGCGCGGCGTGTTCGCAACGCGGCTTTCTTACGTGATCAAGACCGGCGGCCGTTATCAATTGCAGATTTCCGACTCTGACGGCCAGGACGCACGCATTGCGCTCTCCAGCCCCGAGCCGATCATCTCGCCGGCCTGGTCGCCTGACGGCACCAAGGTGGCGTATGTTTCGTTCGAAAAGAAAAAGCCCGTTGTCTACATTCACGATTTGCCGACAGGCAAACGCGTGATCGTATCGAATCAGAAGGGCAATAACAGTGCACCGGCATGGTCGCCGGACGGCCGCAAGCTCGCGGTCGCCCTGTCCCAGACCGGCAACACGCAGATTTTCCAGGTGAACGCAGACGGCAGCGGTCTGCGTCGCCTGACGACGGGCAGCTCGATTGACACCGAGCCGGCTTACTCTCCCGATGGCAATTCGATTTACTTCACGAGCGACCGAGGCGGCGCGCCCCAGATTTACAAGATGTCGGCGAACGGCGAAAGCGCCGGCACTGCACAGCGCGTCACATTCACGGGCAGCTACAACACCAGCCCGCGTGTGAGCCCGGACGGCAAGCAAGTCGCGTACATTTCGCGCGTTGGCGGCGGTTTCAAGTTGTATCTGCTGGACCTTGCGTCCGGTACGGCAACGGGACTGACCGACACCACGCATGACGAATCGCCCAGCTTCGCGGCGAATGGTCAGTACATCCTCTACGCCACCCAGGTGAACGGGCGTGGCGTGTTGGCAGCCGTGTCGACCGATGGTCGTACGCGGCAAGTCTTGTCGCTTCAGGGGGGCAGCGTACGCGAGCCGTCCTGGGGTCCGTTCATGCAGTAAACCTAATGCAATAACTCAAGCAGCAACACACAAGGAGAGTAACCATGATGTCTAAAATTCGTATCGGCTTTGCAGTGGCGATGGTCGGTGCATTGGCCGCATGTCATTCAGGCGTCAAGCTGGATGAAGGTGCAAACAAAGGCGCGATCGGCACGCAACCCGACGCGAACGCAGTTCAACAGGTCAACGTCGATCCGCTGAACGATCCGAACAGCCCGTTGGCGAAGCGCAGCATTTACTTCGACTTCGACAGCTACGCAGTTCGTGACGACTACCAGCCGCTGCTGCAGCAACACGCACAGTATCTGAAGAGCCATCCGGATCGCCACGTCCTGATCCAGGGCAACACCGACGAACGCGGCACGAGCGAGTACAACCTGGCACTGGGCCAGAAGCGTGCTGAAGCTGTGCGCCGTGCAATGTCGCTGCTGGGTGTGGCCGACACGCAAATGGAAGCCGTGAGTCTGGGCAAGGAAAAGCCGCAGGCTACCGGTCATGACGAATCGTCGTGGGCGCAAAACCGCCGCGCTGATCTCGCTTATCAACAGTAATAGAACCAGTCACGGGTGATTCGCCGTATGTTGTATCGCTTCCCTTCGCTGCGCGCGGTCGCAGTTGCTTGTTTGCTGGGCTCGGCCGTGGTCGGCGGATCGGCGCATGCAGCATTGTTCGACGACAATGAAGCCCGCAAGGCCGTGCTCGATTTGCGCACGAAAACGGACGGTCTTTCGAGCCAGTTGTCTTCGGCTCAGCGCACTATCCTCGATCAGCAGAACCGTCTCGACCAGTTGAATCAGCAGGTTGCGACGCTTCGTGGCCAGAACGAGGATCTGGCCAACCAGCTGACCACGTTGCAGAAGCAGCAGAAAGACTACTACGCCGACCTCGATGGCCGGTTGAAGAAGCTCGAGCCGCAGCAGCAGACGGTGGATGGCGTGCAGGGTACGGTGCAGCCCGGCGAGACTGATTCGTTCAATGCGGCATCGACGCAGTTTCGCAACGGTGACTTCAAGAATGCGGCGGCGTCGTTCAAGACGTTCGTGGCAAAGTATCCGCAAAGTCCGTATCAGCCGACCGCGCAGTATTGGCTGGGCAACGCGCAGTATGCGTTGCGCGATTACAAGGCATCGACCGCTACCTGGCAGAATCTGGTGAAGAATTTTCCGACGCATCCGCGGGCGCCCGACGCGCTGCTCGCAATCGCGAACAACCAGATCGAGCAGGGTCAGAAACCCGCTGCAAAGAAGACGCTGGAACAAATCATCTCGCAGTATGGTGGAACCGAAGCCGCGCAGTCGGCTGAAAGCAAGATGTCGCAAGTGAAGTAAGCGTCAGGGTCGTTTGGCATTTGTTTTCGACCCTGATTCGCGCCTCTCGTGAGAAAGCCCGTAGCGTTGTGCTACGGGCTTTTTCTTTGAGTTTTGCGTGTCTTTCTGCCTCTTTTGTCTGTTTCATCGTGCGATGGATTTTTACGCGCCGTTGACAACTAGTGCTCGCTGTGACTATAATTTCGGCTCTTTGGGTCGTTAGCTCAGCTGGTAGAGCAGCGGACTTTTAATCCGTTGGTCACAGGTTCGAATCCCGTACGGCCTACCAAAGACAAGAAGGGCTCAGCGAAAGCTGAGCCCTTTTTCCGTTTACGCGCGGTAACGCCGAGGTTGCATGAGCGCCGATTTCGCAAATTAACGCATGCTGAATTGCGAAACGAGCCCGGCTGAATATCTGTAAAAAAAGGGTTCGCACCACCGGGATCAACTGCATGGTTCGAAGCCGGCTCGCTATACTGCACGCCCTTGACCGTGCGTCCTGATACGCCGATGATCGATAATTCTTCGCCTCCGCTCCTCTGACACTTAGTAGAGCGTATCGAACACGTCGCGCTTTTGGCCAGGATCAGCACCCGAATAATGCCTTTCCGGCCACTTGAACCAGAGTTGATGAAATGCTTCGTAAAGTCGTATCGTTTGTCGCCGTCATTGTCCTGTAACTGGCAGGCCTGGCCTACTACTGTATGTCCTCGCCAGCTGGAATTGCCAAAGCGCTGACTGTCTACTCTGCCATCAAGCCATTGAAGGTCGAACCCGTACGCGATGACGTCTATTACGTGACCGGAGGCTTTTCGAATAGTGGTTTTGTCGTAGGCGACACCGGTGTGATCGTCATCGATGCACAGATGTTCGAGCCGGCCGCCAACAAGGTGCTCAAAGCCATCGCCGGGATCACGCCGCTGCCGGTGAACACCATGATCCTGACGCACAGCGATCCAGACCACGTCAATGCGTTGCCGGCTTACCCGCGCGGAATGCAAGTCATCGCCCAGGACAACACGCGAGCGGAAATGCAAGCGGCGCTCGATAACCCCAATGAGAACAAAACGCCAACGCCTCCCGGCTTGAAGGACTATTTGCCGACGAAGAACGTGAAAAGAACGAGAGCCTGGTTGTGGACGGAGTTCAATTGGACTTTCTGCATATTGCGCCGGCCCACACAGATGGCGACCTGATTGTGTACTTACCCGCAAAGAAAATCGTGTTTGCCGGGGACATCCTGACGCCTGGCTCCGGCCCGTACCCTGGCATACACCTCGCAAAACACGGCTCCTCGCTAGGCTGGATCAAGACGATGCAGGCCCTGATCGCGCTGGATGCGGACATTTACATTTCCGGGCACGGCGAGCCGCTTAAACACGACGATCTGCAATCTCGCCTTCAGGCTGCAGTGCAACGAAGGGCTGAAATAGCGCGCATGGTGGCGCAAAACAAAAGTCTGGACGAAGTGAAAGCAATCCTCAACGACCCGGCGCCGACGGGCGTCGAAAAAGGGTTTCCGACGTTCACTGACACGACATACCAGGAACTCACCCAAAAATGACCGGGGTGTTCATTGCCTGTATCGGAGGGGCCGGAGAAGAAACCTCCCCTCGATTCTCTGGGACTCACACACCACTTTCACAGGGGGACACCGATCGCAGGAAACACCAAGCGGGGATCCGCCCCTCACGACCGGATCAGACCGCCACGCATCTCTTCCGGCTTGGTCAAGACTCGGCTCAATGCACCTTGCTCGCCACCGCCACCCACTGATCAAACTGCGGTTTATTCGCGGCCAGCCATTCATCGGCGAGTTTGTTGATCAAGGGCGATGAACCACCGTTCTTGCTGATCGCGTATTCCCATCCCGACCACGTCTTGCCCGGAAATTTGATCTGCTCGATCAGCGTCTTCACCGCCGGGTTCGCGGCGATAAACTCTTTGTTCCCCACCGATCCCCAGTTCCACGACGACATTGCCATGCGGCATGGATTCGCCCCGCCCGCGCACCCTTCCACGCCGTTCACCAGCGCCGATGCCTTGTTCGGCACGTTCGGCGGCAGCGCATCGCTTGGGGTCGGCAGCCAGACTACGTCCTTGCCCGGAACCAGCGCGTTTGTGGTCCATGACGGATTCCACGCATAGAAGAATGCCGGCTTGCCGTCCTTGATGCGTGTGACGGCATCGACCATCAAGGCTTCGTATTTCCCACGCACCGCGTGCACCGTCTGCTTCAGTCCGAATTTGTCGATCTGGTAATCGACCACGTCGCCGCAACTCCAGCCCGGATCGCAACTGATGAGTTCCGCCTTGCCGTCGCTGCCGAAAAGCCCGGCGATCTTCGGGTCCTTCATCTGTTCCAGGCTCGTGATGTTGTGGGCGACCGCGGTCTTTTTATCGATGAGATAACCGTTGATTCCGCCACCCACGATCATTCCCCCGCCCACGATCTCCGCCTGCTTTTCCACGGCCTTGAAGCCGGGTTCACGCTGGGGAAAATTGACATCGGTGGCAAGATCGACGTCGCCTTGCGCCGCGGCCTGGAAGAACAGCGTGGTGTTCATCGTGCTGAGTTTGACGTCGTAGCCAAGCGCTTTCATCGCTTTCATCACGATCTGGGCCGCGACGTAATTGCCGCCGAGGCTATCGCTTTGCGCGTAGCGAATGGTCTTGCCGTCGCCCGGCAGCGTATCGGCAAATGCACCCACGCTCGCCGATGTCAAACCCACTAACGCCGCAACTGCGAGTGCCCTTCCTGCCCATGCAAATGGTCTCATCAATTTTCCTCTATCGTGATCGTTCGATCATCCGGCTCTGCGCCGGATGCGCCTGGGTTTTGCCTGATCTTCAAATTCATAAAGCTTTCTTGGCTTCAGCGTTCCTTGGCACTCGCTCGCCACGGACAAACCGCATCAGAACCGGCAGCAGCGCGCTGCGCGTCCCGCCCTTCGATTGCGCCAGTTTCTGCGTGATGCGGTCGAGCATCATCGCGAGCAACACGATTGCGATACCGCCAATCGCGGCCTGTCCGACATCGAGCCGGCCAAGCCCTTGCAACACGACGAGCCCCAGGCCTTCGGCGCCAATCATCGCGATCACAACCGACATGACCATTGCGGTGAGCACGGTCTGGTTGAGGCCGCCGAGGATGGTCGGGATCGCCAGCGGCAATTGCACTTCCCACAAAAGCTGGCGACGGTCGGCTCCAAACGCGAGACCCGCTTCCACGATTTCATGCTCGACCATGCGGATGCCGAGATGCGTGAAGCGAATCAAAGGCGGCATCGCGGTGGTCACTACCGCGACTTCGCCCGGCACCGTGCCGACACCAAACAGCATCACCACAGGTACGAGATACACGAACGTCGGCGTGGTCTGCATGATGTCGAGCACGGGCCGCACGACGCGCCACACCCGGTCGCTGCGCGCGCACCAGATCCCGATGGGTATGCCGATCAGCGCGCAGAACACAATGGCCGTCGCAATCAGCGAGAGCGTGGTGATGGCTTGCGCCCAGACGCCCATCGCCGCGATGACGACCAGCCCCAGCACGCTGAAAATCGCCACGCCCATGCTCGCGAGACGCCACGCGAGGAGGAACATCAGCACGAGCATCAGCGGGAACGGGATGGCGTGAAGCACGGTGTCGTTGAAGGTCAGCAAGCGCTCGACGGGCCACTTGATGAGGAGAAACATGGGCCGCAGGTTCTGCGCGACCCATTGGACGCCGTGCTGGATCCAATCGCCGATCGGCAGCACCGCGAGATCGTCGGCTTTAAACATGACGTGCTCCCATGGCGCCTGCAGCGCCGATTCGGGCAAGGATCTGCCCTGCTTCCAGACGGCCGATCAGGCGGCCGGTGTCATCGATCACGCCGATAGGGCCGCCGTTCATATCGTGTTGGTAACTGCCGGCGACATCGACGAGCTTGGTGTGCGCGGGCACGCACGTGAAGCGCGTGTCGGGCCGGGGCATGGTGCCGCCGCCGCGCGCCTGTTCCATCTCCGAAGCAGTCACGGTGCCGAGAATGCGTTCGTCCGTGTCGAGCATGAAGCCCGGGCCCGGCTGGCCGGTGGCGTCGCCCATGAGGATGCCGTTCGGGCCGCGCAAGATTGCAGAGAGCGATGTCATCACCGAACCGGCATCGAACAATCTGCCGCGATCGACTTCGCGCGTGAATGCGGCGACGTAATCGCTGCCCGGTTCGAGCACGATGGATTGCGGCGTGCCTTCGCGAACCATCTTGCCCTCCGACATGATCGCGATGCGCGTGCCGAGTTTCAGCGCTTCCTGGAAATCGTGCGTGATGAACAGGATGGTCTTGTTCAACGTGCGCTGAAGGCGCAGCAACTCGTCCTGCATCTCGGTGCGGATCAGCGGATCGAGCGCGCTGAACGCTTCGTCCATGATAAGGACATCGGCATCGGTCGCAAGCGCGCGTGCGAGACCCACACGTTGACGCATGCCGCCACTGAGTTCATGCGGCATGTGATAAGCCCAGCGTGCGAGGCCGACCACGTTCAGCACTTCTTCCGCGCGCTTGCGGCGCTCGGCGGCGGACATGCCGCGCAGCTTCAATCCGAACTCGACGTTCTCGATCACACGGCGATTCGGCAGCAGCGCGAAATGCTGGAAGACCATCGATATACGCTTGCGGCGAACATCGCGAAGACCGGCTTCGTCGAGCGTGCAGATGTCCTGGTCATCGAGCAGGATCTTGCCCGCACTCGGTTCGTTCAGGCGATTGATGCAACGCGCGAGCGTCGACTTGCCCGAGCCGGACAAGCCCATGATCATGTACATTGCGCCGGACGGAATGGAGAGCGAAACGTCGTCGAGCCCGACCACGTGACCCAGCGTTTCCTGCACTTCGGACTTGCTCTTGCCGGCCTTGAGCATTGCCAGCGCTTTATCGGGCTTGTCCGTGAACACCTTGTACAAGTGCTCGATCTTCAAGCGCTCAGTCATAGCATCTTCTCCTCTGAAGAGCCGGCGGAAACGGGCAGATGCCGCAACGGTGAAAAGTCGGTCGGCACGAGAATCCTGTTTTCCGCCTGCTCGATGTTCTCTGACAGCCTCGGCAGGAATTCCTGCCATCTCGGGTCGCTGGCGAGTCGCTGACGGCGGCGTGCACGGTCGTTGAGATCGGAATAAGCCCACATGTGAATGACCTGGCTGAGCGGTCCTATATCGGTGGTGAAGTAGCCGATCAAGTTGCCCAGGATGGGCTGCTGGATCGCGAGGCCTTCATCACGCACGAGCTGCAGGTATCGGCCCATTCGGCCGTTCCTGATCCGGTAGATTCGCTCTTCGACAATCATTGCCGCGCCTCCCGATCATCGCTCGCCAGAAAACGGCGCATCAGTGCGGCAACCACCTCTGGTGCTTCGATCAGGATCGAATGACGCAAGCCAGGCAGGATTTCGAGTTGCGAGTTCGGAATGCGCTGATGCATGTACTGCGCCATACGCGGGTTCGATCCCTGGTCCTCTTCGCCGGTCGCGATCAACGTCGGCACACCAATCTGATCGATGAAACCGCCAAAATCCGTCTGCGCCAGCACGCGGTAAGCAGCGGCATAACAATCGGGATCGTTCTCGGCGTTACGCTGCCGCAAGCGTGCGACAAGCTCGGGGTTCCGCTGCTGGAAGCCTTCGGTGAGCCAGCGCGAAAGCGAGGCGTCGTAATGCGAACCACGGTCGCCGGATTGCAGCGCGGCAAGGCGCGCGGCGACCCGCTCACGTTCTTGCGGAGTACGTCCCGATACCGTCGATAACAACACGAGTTTCTTCAGCCGCTCCGGGTGCGTGAGCGCCACGCGCTGCGCAATCAGGCCGCCGAGCGAGAAACCCGCGAGATCGAATTGATCGAAGCCGACGTGATCGGCAAGCGCGAGGACATCGCCCACGAAGTCATCGATTTCATAACGCCCTTTCACCAGCGTCGAACGTCCATGCCCGCGCAGATCGAGCGTGAGGATGCGGAACGTGTCCCGCAGCCTGGCAACGATACCTTCCCACGCTTCAAGGTTCGAACCCACGCCGTGGATGCAGACCAACGCACGCGAACCCTCGCCTTCGAGCCGGTAATTCAGCGCGATGCCGCGGCCATCGAACGTTGTTGAAATACTCGCGTCGGCCATGGTTCAGGCTCCCGCCGCCGCAACCGCGATCGTTGGCTCGCGTTGCAATTCGCGCTGACGTTCGCGTGCGGCAAAATGCGGCATGACTTCATCAATGAAAAGACGCAGCGTCTTTTTCTGCAGCTCGAACGGCAAGTTGAACGAGAGGCCGAGACAGAACTGGTCGACGCCCTGGTCTTCGTAGATCTGCAGCTTGCGGATCACTTCGTCCGGGGTGCCGAACATCAGGTTGTCGCGAATATTCGCCGGATCGTAGTTCGCGCGGTTCGACACCGTTTCGTAGGGAACGGGCTCGGGAAAACCATCGGTGACGGTGCCAATGTTCTGCATCAGATTCTCGAACGTGCGGCCGAAATCCACGCTATGCCGCACAGCGGTTTGCCAGTCATCCGGACGATCGTAGACGCATGTGCGCCGCAACATCATGAAACGCGGACGCGGACGTTCGGGGTGGTCGGCGACCGCCTTGCGGAATTTCTCGCCGAGCACGGCGACTTCCGCGGGCGGCGCGGACAACGGAGTCGACAAGATGTTCGCGCCAACGCTAACAGCCCAGTCGAAGCTGCCCGGATCGCGCGTCGCGACCCAGACTGGCGGATGCGGTTGTTGCAGTGGCTTCGGCACCGATGTCGCCAGCGGGAACTTCCAGTAGTGGCCATCGTGCGCGTAGTCGCCGGCCCAGAGCTTCTGCACGGCCGGCACGATCTCCTTCAGATAAGCCACGCCCTCCTGCTGTGGAATGCCGCCGGCCATGCGATCGAATTCGTACTGATACGCGCCGCGCGCAATCCCGAACTCAAGCCGGCCGCCGGTCAGGTGATCGCACATGGCGGCTTCGCCAGCGAGGCGGATCGGTGACCAGTACGGCGCGACCAGCGTCGCCGTGCCGAGCCGGATGCGCTGCGTGTGCTGCGACAACCACGTGAGGATCGAAAACGGATTCGGTGAGATCGTGCATTCAATGGTGTGATGCTCGGCGGTCCAGAGCGTCTCGAAGCCGCCTTCATCGGCGATACGGGCAAGCGTCAGCATGTTGGACATGGCCGTGGACATGGAGTCTTCCGGCGAAAAACGCTCCATGCTCAGTGAGATGGCAAATTTCATGATGGGTCTCTTTTGGAATTTTTTGAGGCTCAGCGGCGCGCGCTCAGCGCAGGCGGATCACGAACGGGTCTTGCATCGCGCCCGAGTAATCGATCACCACGTTCTTCACGCGCGAGAATTCGCGCATTACTTCGAAGCCGCCGCGACGTCCGTAACCGCTGCGCTTCGTGCCGCCATTCGCTGACATGTACGCGGCCGACCGATACGTATTGATCCAGACCGTACCCGCTTCAATGTCACGCGCAAAGCGCAACGCACGGTCGATGTTCTGCGTCCAGATGCCGGAGGCGAGGCCGTATTCGGTATCGTTGGCGAGCGCGATGAGCTCTTCTTCCGTGTTGAACGGAACCACGCCCACGACTGGCCCGAAGATCTCTTCCTGCATGAAGCGCATTTCGTTGCGCGCTTGCGTCATGACGGTCGGCTCGAAATACCATCCCTTCGATAACGCCGAGTCCTTCGGCTTGCGTCCGCCGACCGCGATCTTCGCGCCCTCATGCACGCCGGACGCAACGTAACCTTCGACCTTGTCGAGCTGGCTGGCGAGCGCTAGGGGACCGATGTCGGTATCGTCGGCCATGGGGTGGCCTACTTTTACGCGACGCGTACGCTCGACCAGTGCATCCACGAAGCGTTCGTAGATCGGCGCCTCGACAAAGCACCGCGAACCCGCCACGCATGTCTGCCCAGCCGCCGCAAATACGCCCGACACGACGCCGTTCACCGCGCGCTCGACATCCACGTCCGAGAACACCACATGTGGCGACTTGCCGCCGAGTTCCATCTGGCACGGCACCAGGTTCTGCGCCGCATTGCCCGCGATCTTGCGGCCGGTCATCGTGCTGCCCGTGAAGACGAACTTCGCGACGCCCGGGTGACGCGTGAGCGCGTCGCCGGTAGTGACGCCATCGCCGGTCACGACGTTGAACACGCCCGGCGGAATGCCCGCTTCGATCGCAAGTTCGGCTAGCGCCAGTGTCGATGCTGTCGCGTGTTCCGAAGGCTTCACGACCACCGTGTTGCCGATCGCGAGACACGGCGCGAGCGTGCCCGTGAGCATCATCAGCGGCGAGTTCCAGGGGATGATCATGCCGACCACACCTATCGGTTCACGCAAGTTGAAGTTGAGCGTGTCGAGCTTGTTGACGGGAATCGTGTCGCCTTGCAACTTGTCGGCCATGCCGGCGAAGTACTGATATGAATCAGGGATCGCCCGCATCTGCGCGCGCATTTCCTTGATCAGCTTGCCGTTGTCGCGGCATTCGATCAGCGCGAGTTCATCGGCGTTGGCGAGCACGAGTTCGGCAAGACGGCGCACGAGCTTGCCGCGATCGGTTTGCGTGATGCGGCGCCAAGCCGGGTTCTTCAATGCGGCTTGCGCAGAGCGCACGGCGGCATCCACATCGTCGGCATTGGCCTGCGCGAATTGATACCAGGGCTCGGCGGTTGTCGGGTCGTAGCTCGACACGTAATGGCCGCTGCGCGGCGCCACGAACTCGCCGTGGATGAACAGGTCTTGCCTGGACCCCTGCAAACTTTCGACTGTCGTTTTCATCTGTACCTGGTCCTAGTTCAGAGTTGCGGTTGCTGCAGCCGTGGCTGCGCGGCGCTGACCATCGCAATGCGGCCGCCGTCGTGTGAATCCATGTAGATGCCGAACCGGCCGCCGGCGCTTTCATGCACATAGCGCTTCAACATGCCGCGAATTTCGGGCGTCGGAATGTCGTCGTAGGGAAGCTGGTCGAGCGGGAAGAAGCTGAAGTTCTCGGGGATCTCACAGGCCGCGCGCGGCAATGCCAGGCGTGCGCGATAGATCAGGTACCCCGAGTCGCTGCCGGCGGCATCGAAGACGGAATAGAGAAAGGTGTCGTCGGGAAGGAGTTCAAGATCGCCGCCGCCCGATATCGGCAAACGGCCATTCACCAGCCGGTGCGGCGCGCTCGGCAACGTCCAGCCGTTCTTGCCGTCCTTCGCGAGCAGCAACGATCCTTCTGCTTCGATCAGATAACCCACGATCATGTTGTGTGACGAAAGCCAGCCCGGCGGCAACGGGTTCATTACTTGCGCATAGCGGCCACGGCAAAAGCCGAGCGGCGCTGTAGGGCTCGTGCCGAACGCCTGGACGCGGCCAATGAGTATCGTGTGATCGCCCGCATCCACGCGGTCGTGCACCGTGCAATCGAACCACGTCAAACAATCGGACAAGACCGGCGCGCCGGTATGCACGCCGTCATGGCTGACGGCCGCGAACTTGTCGGCGGATTTGGAGGCGAAGAGATTCGATACATCCGTCTGCGCTTCGTGCAGCAGATTGACAGCAAAGTGGTCGGTCTCCCGGAAGACCGGTGCGCTCGATGCACTCTTTCCTACACATACGAGGAGAAGCGGCGGGTCCAGCGAAACAGAGGTGAACGAGTTCGCCGTCATGCCACGCGGGCGTCCATCGGAATCGCGCGTGGTGATGACCGTCACGCCTGTCACGAAGGTGCCGAACGCCCGGCGCAAGGCCACGGGATCGACGGCGACGGGTTTATCTGAGACTTCGGCTTGCATGTACTTCACCTCGAACGTCGTTACGTTGAGGTACAAGTTAAGGCATGCAAAAAAAGGATTCTTCCGCTGGATCGAAGGACGATCGCAGTTAATTACCCTCGCATTCGGGGGATCGATTCGTGACGCGCAGCGGAGGCATTGCTATTGTCGATCAGGCTGTGCAATTGCAACGCAAGCTCGATCGAAAATCGCTGTTCAGGCGTCTCCACCCCGATGCCGAAGAGGTCCGATATACGCGACATGCGGTACCGGAGGGTGGTGACGTGAAGGCCCATGGCGTCGGCGCAATGCTGGCTGCGGCAGCCCGCGCGCACGTAGGCCGCGAGCGTGTCGAGGTAGGCCGTGTTGTGCTTTTTATCGTGCTCGATGACGCGGCCAATCGCGCCATCGATAAAACTCCGTACGTCCGACGAATCCGCTGCGCCCATCAGCATGGGCAGCGGCCCGAAGTCGGGCACGGTCATCGCGCCGA